>JBEVGK010000233.1:0-4706 GCA_040511795.1 Lacisediminihabitans sp.
CCGCGCCCAATTGTCATCTCCGCGGGAGGTACACCTCCCGCGGAGATAACAAACGGGCGCGGGCATAACCAACCCCGGCGCGGACGAGACCACCGTCCCTGGAAGAATGGACCCATGGCAACCCAGGTGAACCCGCCCCGCGGGATGCGAGACTTCCTGCCCGCGGAGAAGAAGCGGCGCGAGCGCGTGCTGTCCGTCATCCGTGACGTGTATTCGGCCCACGGCTTCGAGGAGATCGAGACTCCCGTCATGGAGGACTCCGAGCGCCTGCACGCCGGCCTCGGCGGCGACAACGAGAAGCTCGCCTTCGGGGTCATGAAGCGCGGACTCACCGCCGACGACCTGTCCGGCGCCAGCGAAGCACTCGACCTCGTCGACCTCGGACTGCGTTTCGACCTCACCGTGCCGCTCGCCCGGTTCTACGCGACCCACCGCGCCGAGCTGCCAACCGTCTTCCGCGCGATCCAGATCGCCTCGGTCTGGCGGGCGGAGCGCCCGCAGAAGGGGCGCTATCGCCAGTTCATCCAGGCCGACATCGACATCATCGGCGAGCCCGGTCCGCTCGCCGAGATCGAGCTGATGACGGCCACCGGCGCCACCCTCTCCGCGCTCGGCCTCACCGGGTGGACGATCCGCGTCAACGACCGCCGCCTGCTGTTCGGCATGCTCGAGGCCCTCGGCTTCGACCCCGCCGACTACGACACGGCACTCATCACCATTGACAAGCTCGACAAGATCGGGCAGGACGGCGTCGTCGCCGAACTGCGCGCGAAGGGGCTGCCCGGCGACGCGCTGGAGGAGTTCTTCCGCCGCCCGCAGACCATGGAGTACCTGCCCTTCGGCGAGCGTTCCATCGCCAAAGCCCTGCCCGACGGGGTCGACCCCGCGGCCATCGCCGAGCTCGCCGCCATCGGCCTCGCCGTCGACGAGGGTCAGGGCGCTCCTGTCGTGCAGTTCGACCCGTTCCTGGTGCGCGGCATGGGCTACTACACCGGCACGATCTTCGAGATCGCGCACCCGTCCTCCACCAGTGCGCTCGGTGGCGGCGGTCGCTACGACGGCATGATCGGCCGCTTCCTCGGCACGGATGTCCCGGCCGCCGGCTTCTCCATCGGCTTCGAGCGCCTGGTCGATCTGGTCGACCTTCCCGACGACGCGACGACGGATGCTGTCGCGCTCCTCTACGACGCCGACGTCGAGTTGCCCACGCTCATGGCGCTCAAGGCCGGCCTCATCGCGGAGGGCAAGACCGTGCGGCTGGAGAAAGCGCCTCGCAACCTCAAGCCGCTGTTGGCGCAGTTGGCGGCATCCGGGTACGGATCGGTCGCCTCGGTGACCTCCGCGACCACCAACACCGGGGAACTGGCCTTCCGACCCCTAGGGCAGTAACGCGGACACCGCGCCCGAGTAGGATTGCGTGCGCATTGCCGGTCCGCGCCAAGCGGGCTGCAGCAGTAGTCGGACGATCTGAAGGAGACCCCCGTCGTGGCATTGATCGAGGCAGTTGGCGCTCGCGAAATTCTGGATTCTCGGGGTAACCCGACCGTCGAGGTCGAGGTTCTGCTCGACGACGGTGTCGTTGCCCGCGCCGCGGTGCCCTCGGGTGCGTCGACCGGTGCCTTCGAGGCCTACGAGCTGCGCGACGGTGACAAGAAGCGCTACGGCGGCAAGGGTGTGGAGAAGGCCGTCGACGCCGTCATCGACGTGCTGGGACCTGCCATCGAGGGCTTCGACGCCACCGACCAGCGCCTGATCGACGCCGAGATGATCGCGCTCGACGGCACCGAGAACAAGAAGAAGCTCGGTGCGAACGCCATCCTCGGCGTCTCGCTCGCCGTGGCGAAGGCCTCGGCCGACTCGCTCAACCTGCCGCTGTTCCGCTACCTCGGTGGCCCGAACGCGCACACCCTTCCGGTGCCGATGCTCAACGTGATCAACGGTGGCGCGCACGCCGACACCAGCGTCGACATCCAGGAGTTCATGATCCTGCCGATCGGTGCGGAGACCTTCAGCGAGGGACTGCGCTGGGGCGTCGAGACCTATCACGCCCTCAAGGCGCTGCTGCACTCCAAGGGCCTCTCCACCGGCCTCGGCGACGAGGGCGGCTTCGCCCCCGACCTCGCGGGCGGACGCGCGGCGCTCGACCTGCTCGTCGAGGCGATCACCGCGGCCGGCTTCACCCCCGGCAAGGACATCGCGCTCGGCCTCGATGTCGCGTCGACCGAGTTCTTCGACAAGGGCGTCTACAACTTCGAGAAGCAGCGGCTCAGCGCCGCCCAGCTCACCGACTACTTCGTCGGCCTGGTGAACGACTACCCGCTGGTCACGATCGAAGACCCGCTGGCCGAAGACGACTGGGAGGGCTACGCGCACCTCACCGAGCAGCTCGGCTCGCGCGTGCAGATCGTCGGCGACGACCTGTTCGTCACCAACCCGAAGCGCCTGCAGCAGGGAATCGACGAGCACGTCGCCAACTCGATCCTGGTGAAGGTCAACCAGATCGGTACCCTTACCGAGACGCTGGATGCGGTGGCCCTGGCCCAGCGCAGCGGCTACACCGCGATCCTGTCGCACCGTTCCGGTGAGACCGAAGACACCACGATCGCCGACCTCGCCGTCGCCACCGATTGCGGCCAGATCAAGACCGGTGCCCCGGCCCGCAGCGACCGCGTCGCCAAGTACAACCAGCTGCTGCGCATCGAGGAGGAGCTCGGCGACGCCGCGGTCTACGCCGGTCGCCGCGCCTTCCCGCGCTACCAGGGCTAGTACCTCCGGCGGGCGCGCGCTGTGACCTCGGTCACCGGCGTGCGCCCGTCGTATTTCCAGAAACCCCACTTAGGCTCATCATCATGGCGAGAACTCCGCGGCGCGCGAATACGAAGCCCCCGCGTATCCGCACGCAGCGAGTGTCGGTGCGGATGCCGGAGGAGGCCGCGCACGGGCAGTGGCTCCGCAGCATCCGCCTCTCCGGTTTCACCATCATCGCCCTGGGGCTGATCGTGCTCGCGGTCGTGGTTCTCGCCCCGAGCCTGCGCATCTACATCGAACAGCGGCAGCAGATCGCGGCGCTCGAGGCGGCCGTGCGCGACGCCAAGGCCTCCGTCGGCGAACTCACCCAGCAGAACGCGCGCTGGGACGATCCGACCTACATCGAGGCGCAGGCCCGCGAGCGGCTCGACTACGTCTTCCCCGGCGATTTCAGCTTTCTCGTGATCGACGACGGGGCCACCGCTCCCGTGACGACGGCGCAGCCGATCAGCAAGGACATCCAGACCACCAACGTCGACTGGGTGCAGTCGATGCTGTCCTCGGTCTTCACCGCCGGGCTCAGCGAGGCCCCGCGCAACGAACTCATCGCGCCGACCATCGGCGTTCCGACCACCACCCCGACAGGCAGCCCCACACCATGACCACCCCGCCCTTCGACGCCCCCACCGCCGAAGACATCGCCACCGTCTCGCATCAGCTCGGCCGGCCCGCCCGCAACGTGATCGGCATCGCCGCGCGCTGCGTCTGCGGCGCCCCGACGGTCGTCTCGACCAGCCCCCGCCTGGCCGACGGAACCCCCTTCCCGACGCTCTACTACCTGTCGCATCCCGCCGCCACCGCGGCGATCTCCACGCTCGAGGCGAACGGTGTCATGACCGAGCTCGCCGCGCGCCTCGAAGAGCCGGCGATGGCCGAGGCCTACGCCGCCGCCCATGCCGCCTACCTCGCCGACCGCGAGGGCATCGACCATGTCGAGGAGATCGCGGGCATCTCCGCCGGCGGTATGCCGGTGCGGGTGAAGTGCCTGCATGCACTGGCCGGGCACGCCCTCGCCGCAGGTCCCGGGGTCAACCCGATCGGCGACCTCGCCCTCGAGCTCGCCACCTGGTCGCCGCTGGTCTGCCAGTGCGCCGATTATTCAGACGCCGACTACACCGAACCCGACCCCCGCACCGCCTGATGCGTCGTCGGGGGAGGGCTGCGGCGGTCGCGATTGCGGCTGTGATCGGGATCGCCGGCACCCTCCTCGTCGCCAGCCCGGCATCCGCCGACAGCATCCGTGACCGGGAATACTGGCTGAGCGGCTACGGGTTCACCACCGCCTGGAACAGCACTCGCGGCGCGGGCGCCACCGTCGCCGTGATCGATACCGGCGTCGACGGCTCCGTGCCCGATCTTGCCGGCGCCGTCACCGGGGGAACGGATGTCTCCGGTGTCGGTTCCCCGAACGGCCAGAAGCCCGTCGGTGAGGACAGCGCCCACGGCACGATGGTCGCGTCCCTGCTCGCGGGGCGCGGTCACGGGGCGGGCGCGGGAGTGATCGGGGTGGCTCCTGCCGCGAACATCCTGGCAGTCTCGGTTGGTTTCGGCGTCGGCGCGGTCGACGCTGACGACCAGATCGCCCAGGCCGTGCGCTGGTCGGTCGATCACGGCGCGGACATCATCAACATGTCGCTCACCCGCAACACCCTCGACTGGCCACCGAGCTGGGACGCGGCCTTCCTCTACGCGATGCAGCACGACGTGATCGTCGTGGCCGCGGCCGGCAACCGGGGGAGCGGCACCACCGAGGTCGGTGCTCCCGCGACCATGCCGGGGGTCGTCGTGGTGGCCGGCGTGGACCGCAACGGCAAGGCCAGCTTCGACGCCTCCTCGCAGGGCATCACGCTCACGGTCTCGGCGCCGAGCGAGAACCTCGTCGGCGTCGGCCCGGGTGG
>JBEVGK010000234.1:0-6049 GCA_040511795.1 Lacisediminihabitans sp.
GAAGAAGAGCTTGGTGTTCGGGCGCACCGCTGCCGCCCACTCGGCCGCGTCATCCTGGTTCTCGACGAAGGTCGTCTCGATGCCGAGTTTCGCGAGCGTGTACTTGAACAGGTTGTAGGTGCCCCCGTAGATGGACGACGAGGAGACGATGTGGTCGCCGGCCTGGGCGATGTTGAGCACCGCGAAGGTCTCGGCGGCCTGACCCGAGGCGACCAGCAGCGCTGCCGTGCCGCCCTCGAGTGCCGCAACGCGCTCCTCGACCACGTTCTGGGTCGGATTCTGGATGCGCGTGTAGATGTTGCCGAACTCCGCCAGGGCGAAGAGGTTCTGCGCGTGCTCGGCGTTGTTGAACACATAGGACGTGGTCTGGTAGATCGGGGTGGCGCGGGCATTGGTGACCGGGTCGGGGGAAGCGCCGGTGTGAATCTGCTTGGTTTCGAACTTCCAGTCGGCTGCGTCGCTCATTGTGGGTTCTCCTTGCAAAAGGTCGCGGGTGGGACGATGTGGGTGGGGCGGTGGCTCTCGGCAAGGAGCCTAGGCACGGCCCCCAGCGGCGGCAATGGATGGGGACACACGGCGTAACGGGACCGCTCGACGACATTGACATCCGCCAACTACTCATGCGAGAGTAGTCACGTGTCTTCCATCCGTCTGTTCATCCTGGGCTCGCTCGCCGAGCGAGGTCCCATGCACGGTCATGCGCTCGTGCTGCTGGCCGAGGAGGAACACATCGACGAATGGACCGACTTCGCCACCAGCGCGATCTACGGGGCGATCAAACGCCTCGCCGCCGAGGGACTGATCGTCTCCGAGCGAATCGAGAAGCAGGGCAACTATCCGGAGCGCCAGGTCTATCGCGTGAGCGATGACGGTCGTCGGGTGTTGCATGAGCTTCGAGAGAAGACCCTCGCGGAGATCGTCATCAAGCCGGATCCGATCGACCTCGCCCTGGCCAGGCTCGACCCGGACCGACTCGACGACCTGCCGGCCGTGTTCGGTGAACGTGCCGAGCGCATTCGCAGCACCCTCGCCGAAGAAGAGCAGCACCTCAGCGAGATCAGCCACTACCTGACCCTTGCCGAGCGCTGGTCAATGCGTCACAAGCTCTCCAGACTGCGCGGAGAGCTCGCCTGGCACGACGACCTGCTCGCCGTGCTCCCCGACATCGTTGCGGACGAGAAGTCCCGAGCGTCCGCATCCCCACCGTCCGCGAAAGGACTCCCAGCATCATGACCGAAGCCGCCCCCATCTCCGCCCCGCACTCCGGGCCACCGGCCTGGGTCGCCCCCGCCGGGGTGACCGACAAGCGCGCGTGGGCGTCGCTCGCCGTACTGCTCGTGGGAATGTTCATGTCGCTGCTCGACACGACCATCGTGAACGTTGCGCTGCCTGCGATCCGCAACAGCATCGACGCCGACGAGGCGACGCTGGCCTGGATCATCTCCGGCTACGCCCTCGCCTTCGGCCTGGTGCTCATCCCGGCCGGGCGAATGGGCGACAGGTTCGGTCACAAGTGGGTCTTCATCATCGGGCTCGCGCTGTTCACCATCGCCAGCCTCGGCGCCGGACTCGCCCAGAACTCCACGGAACTCATCGTCGCCCGTGTCGTGCAGGGCCTCGGCGGTGGCATCTTCTTCCCGCCGGTTACCGCCTTCATCCAACTGCTGTTCCCGCCGATGAAGCGCGGCAAGGCCTTCGCCATCATGGGTGCGGTCATCGGTGTCTCGTCGGCGCTCGGCCCGGTGGTCGGCGGCCTCATCATCCAGGCCCTCGGTGAGGAGCACGGCTGGCGCTACATCTTCTTCGTCAACCTGCCGATCGGTGTGATCGGCGTCATCGCCGCGATCTTCGTTCTGCCGAAGCTCGTCGCCGGCGCGAAATCGCGGATGGACTTCTTCGGACTGCTGCTGCTCGCCGGCGCCCTGGTCGCCATCCTGGTGCCGCTCATCCAAGGCCAGGATGAGGGCTGGCCGGCCTGGACCTACCTCAGCCTCATCGGCGGCGTCGTGCTGCTCGTCCTGTTCGCCCTGTGGGAGCGTCATGTGGCCGCGGCCGGAGGATCACCGCTGGTGCCGCCGCACCTGTTCTCGCATGCGGCGTTCACCGGGGGCACCATTCTCGCCCTGGTCTAGTTCGCGGCCTTCACCAGCATTTTCTTCACCATCTCGCTGCTCTGGCAGGCCGGCCTCGGCCACACGGCGCTCGAGTCGGGCCTGGTCTCGATCCCTTTCGCGATCGGCAACATCATCGCCGCCTCGCAGAGCGATCGGCTGGCGCAGAAGCTCGGTCGCGGGGTACTCGTGCTCGGCACCGTGCTGGTCGCGGTGGGCCTGATCGCACTCTGGCTGATCCTGCTGAACGTGCCGACGGAAGACCTCACCAACTGGATCCTGCTCGCACCGCTGTTCATCGCGGGTGTCGGCAACGGCTTCTTCATCGCGCCGAACGCCCGCTTCATCGTCGCCACCGTCGACCGTTCCGAGGCGGGCGCCGCGAGTGGTGTCATCGGCACCATGCAGCGCATCGGCAGCGCCATCGGCATCGCGGTCGTGAGCAGTGTGCTGTTCGGGGTCGCGAACCTCGGCAGTCTGAAGGGCGAGGTCGCGGCGAAGGTGACCAAGGCGCTCCCGGCCGCGCTGCAGTCCGGCGACTACGACACCCCGGCCGAGGCCGCAAAGGCGCTCGGCTCGCAGTTCTCGAAGCAGTTGCTCGCCACGCACTTCGGCGATGCCGCGACGATGGCGTTGATGGTGAGTGCGATCTTCGCGATCGTCGCCGTCGCCCTGGTGTTCGTGCTGCCCAAGCGGGTGAGCCTGCACTAACCGCTGGAGCGGGCGGTACGGCGGGGCGGTCTTCGGGCCGCCCCGCTGTCGTGTGCGGACGGGGCCCCGGCTAGCGCTCGCGGCGACGTGCGCCAGTCGGGTCTGTGCGTGAGAGTTTGTCTGTGCGTGAGAGTTCGTCTGGGCGCGAGAGTTTGTCGCTGCGGGAGGCGCGGCCCGGCTTGTCGTCTATTTCGATGAACAGCCAGCGCGGTTTCGGCTCGATCAGGGGGCGGAACACCGTCCGGATGATCGGACTCGCCAGCGCGATGGAGATCGCGATCGCCGCGAGGATCACCGCGACGAGCAGCCAGTCCGATGGGTCCTCGCCCTTCAGCACACCGGTCTCGCGCAGCGGGTAGAGGACGAAGCTGTGCAGCAGGTAGATGTACATCGTCGCCTGGCCGAATCCGGTGATCCAGGTCTGCGAGCGCGGCACCAACACGAAGAACGCCGCACTCAGCACGGCCGCCAGGGCGAGGAAGGCGAGCCGCACGAATCCGGCCCACCACGCGTCCTGGCCGAGCCCGTCGTAGCTGTCGTCGTAGAAGAACCAGTGCACGCTGATCGCCTTCCAGAACCCGATGAAGAACACGACCGTGAGGGCCCAGGTGATGAGTACGCCGGCCGCGACCAGCCGCACCCAGAGGGCCTGGCGGTCGAGCATCCGCCACTTCTCGGCCAGCTTCCACTGCCGCACCTGCCAGCCGAGGACGAAGAAGGGGAGGATGCCGATCGCCCGGGACAGCGAGAACGTGCTGTCGACGTTGCTCAGGTACCCGACACCGACCGAGAACAGGATCGACCAGAGCAGCGGGAAGCGCAGCAGCACCAGGTACGGCAGCACCAGGCGGAACACGGCGAGGGCGAGCAGGAACCAGAGGGTCCAGTGCGGCGTCGTCGGGTTGAGGCTGGTCGAGCCCTCGGCGAGGTACTGCACGACCGTCCAGATGGTCTGCATGATCGCGTAGGGCAGCAGGATGTCGGTGATGACCTTGCGCATCTGCCGAGACCCGGGCGGGCTGGCCTTGGAGAAGTAGCCGCTGATGATCGCGAAGGCGGGCATGTGGAACGCGTAGATGAACAGGTAGACCATCAGCGCGTGGTCGGACTGCCCCGTCAACCGCTGCACGGAGTGCCCGATGACGACGAGGGCGACGCAGAGGAAGCGCGCGTTGTCCCAGAGTGGGACGCGGCGTTTGTGGGGTGCTGCGGGGCTCGGTGTGATGGAGGTCGGGGCCTCGGCGATCGCTGACGTCACGGCCACAACCCTAGCCGCGCTACTTTTGAAGCAACCAAGCGGGGGAGAGACGTTGACAACGAGACGAGTGGTGGTTACCGGCGCGAGTTCCGGCATCGGGGCGGCGACCGCCCGGCTGTTCCGGGCCCACGGCTGGGATGTCGTGGCAGTCGCCCGCCGCACCGAGCGGCTCGAGGCGCTCGCCGCCGAGACCGGTTGTGACATCTTCACCGCGGACCTCACCGACCAGGTGCAGGTGGATGCCCTGCGCGACTACGTCCAGGCGCTCGGGCCCGTGCATGCCCTCGTCAACAACGCGGGTGGCGCGTTCGGCCTGGCGTCGGTCGAGGCGGGGGACCCGGACGACTGGACGCGCATGTTCGACGTGAACGTCGTCGCCGTGAAGCGGGTCACGAGTGCGCTGCTGCCGCTCTTGCGTCAGGCTGCGGCTTCGTCAGATGGGGGCCCCGGTGGCCACGCGGACATCCTGACCGTCACGTCCATCGCCGGCCACGTCGCGTACGAGGGTGGCGGCGGGTACAACGCCGCGAAGTTCGCCGAGCACGCGATGGTCGCGGTGCTGCGGCTGGAGCTCGCGGGGGAGCCGATCCGGGTGCTCGAGGTGGCGCCGGGCATGGTGCGCACCGAGGAGTTCTCGCTCGTGCGCTTCGGCGGCGACCGGGCGAAGGCGGACGCCGTGTACGACAACGTGCCTGCACCCCTCGTGGCCGAGGATGTGGCCGAGGCCATCGTGCACGCCATCGAGCTGCCCGGCCACGTGAACCTCGACCTGGTGACCATCAAGCCGGTCGCGCAGGCGGCGCCGTGGAAGGTCATCCGCGGAGAGCTGAAGCCCAAGCCCTAGCTGCTCCGGGGAGCACCGTCTACTCCGGAAGCACCGTCTGCTCGGCGAGCACCGCCTACTCGGGCAGTACCGTCGCGTCGGCGAAGGCCAGCTTCGGCACGAAGAACAGCAGCACGGCGGCGACGAGCGCACCCGCTCCGCAGATCACCCAGACCGTCATGTAGCCGGCCAGGCTCGACGCGGTGCTGGACACAGCGGTGATCACACCGCCGGCCAACACGATCCCGAACACCGCCGAGGCGAAGGACCCGCCGATCGTCTTGGTGGTGTTGGTCAGCGCGGCGGCGATGCCCGTCTGGCCGAGCGGGGCCGCAGCGGCGGCCGCAGCGGGCATCGCGCCGACCAGTGCACCGGAGCCGAGGCCGGCGATGAACATGTTCATGAACACCTCCCAGACCTGCAGGTGCAGCGGGAGGAAGAGCAGGTAGCCGAGCGCCACCAGGAACGCCGCGCCGATCAGCGCGACCCGCGGGGTCAGCCGGCGGGAGATGACCGGGAACAGCAGCGCGCCGATGATCATGGAGATGAGGTAGACGCCGATCAGCGTCGACCGGTCACCGGAGTCGAGGCCGAGGCCGTATCCGTTCGCGGGGTCCGTGCCCGCGTAGGCGCTGAGGGGTGCCTGCGCCCCGAGCAGGCTGATGCCGATCAGCGCGGCGGTGAGCTGCACCGGCCACATGTTCGGTTGCTTCAGCACGCGCAGGTCGATGGCGGGGTCGTCCTGCCGCAACTCATAGCGGGCGAAGGGGACGAAGGCGGCGATTCCCGCCACGATCAGCAGGTACGCCCACCACGCGGTCATCCCGTTCAGCCGCAGGAAGGTGAGGCCGGACGTGATCAGCAGGAGGCCGACGGTGAGGATGCTGAAGCCCACGATGTCGAGGCTGCGACCGGGCAGCGGGGTCGACTCCGGAACGCCGAACAGCACCGCGAAGAACACGAGCGTGACGGCGATGGCCGGGATCATGAGGGTGAGCGGAACATTCTGGTCGAACCAGCCGAACACCCGCCCACCCAACAGCGCCCCGACGATCGCGCCGGTCTCGAGCGCGACGACCAGGAAGCCGGCGGCACGGCGAGTCTGCGACGGCCCGCGGCCGGTGCGGCGTCCGCGGTCGAAGATCA
>JBEVGK010000235.1:0-4059 GCA_040511795.1 Lacisediminihabitans sp.
GACGGCGAGGATGATGACTGCCGCATCACTTGCGCTGAGCAGCAGCCGGTAGCGGCGGCTCCAGGCGAGCCCCACGCGCGGGGCGTCGCTGGCGTGGCCGACGAAGCTGCGGCCGTGGTTGCCCGCAACGAGAGTCTCGAGGGGGGACAGGGTTCTGCTGACGCTGCTCATCGTGCACCTCCGAGGAGGGTTGCGAGCGCGGTGGGTACTGCCTGGATGGGTCGCCAGGCGCGCAATGTCGGGTACATTGAGGCCAATCCTGCATAATCGGGTTACAGGGAAATGTGGGTAAGTGCCTCACTTCCCGCGCACTACACCTGCCAGGGTGGGCAGGTGCGGGGTAAGTCCGCGGTGGTGATGCTCGCCCAGGCTATCCGGTAGCCGGAGAGCTACGCATCCCCACTTCAAGGGGACATACCGACCGGTCTACCCTCCCCCTCATCTCTGTCGGCGTGCCAGCCCCGGTCGCCCCGACAATCCTGGAGAATTCACGTGCTCAAAGTCCTCGCGCGAGCGACACTCGCCCCGTTCGGTCGGGCGCTGTTCCGGCCCACGATCATCGGTCGCGAGAACGTGCCGACTCGCGGCCCCGTCATCATTGCGAGCAACCACCTCTCATTCGCCGACAGCATCGTGATCACCCTGGTCGCCCCACGCTCGGTGTCCTTCCTGGCCAAGGCCAGCTACTTCACCGGTACCGGGATACGCGGCAGGCTCTCGAAGGCGTTCTTCAGTGGGGTGGGTGCCATCCCCGTCGAGCGGGAGTCTGCCGCGGCCGCCCAGGACGCCCTCGACGCCGGTCTGTCCGTGCTCGAGGCCGGCGACGCATTCTCCATCTACCCGGAGGGCACCCGCTCGCTCGACGGCCGGCTGTACAAGGGGCGCACCGGTGTCGCGTGGCTTGCGCTCACGTCGGGCGCACCGGTGGTTCCGGTCGCCCTCACCGGCACCGAGAATCTGCAGCCGGTGGGGTCATCCGTTCCTCGGCTCGCCGCGGTGACGGTGCAGTTCGGCGAGCCGCTCGATCTGAGTGCACACGGACCGGCGACGTCAGGCCGCGCCCGCCGTGCCGCGACCGACGAGATCATGGCGGCGATCCACGCGCTCAGCGGCCAGGAGCTCGCCGGTGTCTACAACGAGCCGCCCGCCGCGACCGTGGGCGAGCGCGTGCACCGCTTCTTCCACCGCGAGCGCTCCTAGGCCGAGCCGGGCTGTGGCTGCGGTCGCCTGTTTCAGGTCACACCCCGCGTCCGGCCGGATATCCGGGTCGGCGCCCCGTCTCACCTGACTTGCGGTGACGCCCCCTGCGTGACGCGCACCCGGATGGCGACGGTGGTGACGAGCACGACGACCACCGCGACGACCGCGGCGACTCCGGTCGCGACGGAATGCGGCTCACCGCCCAGGCGCGCCACCGCGACCCAGGCGAGCCCCCAGCTGAGGGATGCCGCGGGTGCAAGCCGCCCGCGCCCGCGCACCGCGAGCAGCACGCCGACCGCTCCCGCCACCGCGACGACGCCCACGGACCAGACGTCGCGCGGGATGCCCCAGCCGGTGAACCCGGCGTCGACCAGGAACGCGGTGATGTTCGCCGCGGTCGCGACGCAGACCCAGCCGAGGTAGAGGCCGACGGTTCCGTCGGCGACGATCGCCTCGACCGCGGTCTTCGGCCGGGTGCGCAGAGTGAGGAAGAAGGCGTAAACCAGTGCGGCGAGCAGCACGACGATGATCGGCACGCTGAGCGCGAGGGCGCCGAACTGGATGCTGAGGATCCACGCGGCGTTGAGGAGCAGGGTGACGGCGATGGGATAGCCGAGCACGCGCTGCCGCGGGTCGCTGCGCTGACGCGGCAACAGCTGCCAGATGGCGTAGGCGATGAGCCCGAGGTAGATGACCGACCAGATCGAGAAGGCGGGGCCGGCGGGAGCGATGGTGGTCGCGTCGGCCGCGAGCGCCCCGCCCGCGGCATCCTGGATCGGCGTGCCGCCCGCGGCACCGGAGCCGATGAACGAGCCGACGACGGCGATCGCGGCGCTGATCACGACGACGACCTGACGAACGACATCACGGGTCATGAGGTCCTCCCCTTCTCGAGCCGGCAATTACTCAGCTAGCTTAGTAATTCACCGTACCCGAGAATGGGAGATATGGAACCCATGGATGCATGGCCCACCGGCCGACTGCTGTCCATGGCATCGCGCCTGGTCGAACACGCCTGGGTCGAGGCGCTCGAGAAGGAGGGGCTCACCCACGCGGGGCTGATCGTTCTCGATCTCCTCGATGGCGGCCCGCTCAGTCAGACCGAGTTGGCGACGCAGGCTCGGGTCGAAGTGCAGACGATGTCGCGCACCCTGGAGCGGCTCGAACGCGAGGGATTCGTCGCGAGAGAGAAACACCCGGCCGACGGCCGGCGGCCCGGCGTGACGCGCACGCCGACCGGTCGCCGGGTGTGGGAGCGTGCGAAGACACTCGAGGCGGACCTGTTCCCGAGCATCGCCGACAGCGCGGGGATGCGTGCGGCGCTGCTCGAGATCATCCGCGCGACCTCGAAGGGTCGCTGGCAGTGACTACGCCTCGGGCGCGACCTCGGGGGCTGCGGCTTCTGCCGCCTGCTGCGCCGCGATCTGGCGGTGCACCTCGTCCATGTCGAGGCCCTTGACGGCCTCGATCACCTGGTCGAGCGCCGGGGCGGGGAGTGCTCCGGCCTGCGAGAACACCAGCACGCCATCGCGGAAGGCCATGAGGGTCGGGATCGCGCTGATGCCGGCGGCTCCGGCCAGCGCCTGCTCGGCCTCGGTGTCGACCTTGGCGAAGGTCACGTCGGGGTTCTTCTCGCTCGCGGCGTCGTAGATGGGGGCGAACATCTTGCACGGGCCACACCAATCGGCCCAGAAGTCCACGAGGGTGATTCCGGGGGAGGTGACGGTCTTCTCGAAGATGTCGTTGGTCAGTTCGACTGTGGGCATTTCATGTCTCCTTCTGAAGTCTGTACTGAATACAACGCACGGTGGCAATCCACATTCCCTCGCGACTTCGGTTGTGGGTTTCCACAACGGATGCCGCGGCCGCGCGAGCGCGTTCGTCTAGTCCGAACGACCCGCTTTGCCCCTCCCGGCAAGGCTCGTAGCGTGGAATCACCCCACGCGAAGGACAAGCCCAATGACGCAGCTCGCAGATCGTCCGCAACCCACCGTACCCGCCGCATCCGTACCCACCATGGCCCCGTCCGGGGTAGACGTCGCCTGGCTGGGCGACTACCTGCTGGGCCAGTGGGCTGATGCCCGCCGCCACTCGCGCGCGCTTCTCGCCGACCCGGCTCTGCAGCGCCAGGAGGGGCTCACCCTCGCCGAGCAGCGCCAGCGCGTCTTCGAGCAGCTCGGGCTGCTGGTGGAGAAGGGCGTCGTGCACCGCGCCTTCCCGAAGTCGGTCGGTGGCGAAGACGACCACGGCGGCAACATCGCCTCCTTCGAAGAACTGGTCACCGCCGACCCATCGCTGCAGATCAAGTCGGGCGTGCAGTGGGGGCTGTTCGGCGCTGCGGTGCTGCACCTCGGCACCGAGCGTCATCACCAGAAGCTGCTTCCCGGCATCATGAGCCTCGAGGTTCCCGGCGCCTTCGCGATGACCGAGACCGGCCATGGCTCGGATGTCGCCGCTATCGGCACCACGGCCACCTACGACCCGGCGACCGACGAGTTCGTCATCCAGACCCCGTTCCGCGCCGCCTGGAAGGACTACCTCGGCAACGCCGCACTGCACGGAACCGCCGCCGTCGTCTTCGCGCAGCTGATCGTGAACGGCACCAATCACGGGGTACACGCGCTCTACGTACCGATCCGCGACGAGAACGGATTCCTGCCGGGCATCGGGGGAGAGGACGACGGGCCGAAGGGCGGCCTCAACGGCATCGACAACGGCCGCCTGCACTTCGACGGCGTTCGGGTGCCGCGCGAGAACCTGCTCAACCGCTACGGCGACGTCGCCGTCGACGGCAGCTACAGCAGCCCGATCGGCAGCCCCGGCCGGCGCTTCTTCACCATGCTCGGCACCCTCGTGCAG
>JBEVGK010000236.1:0-3421 GCA_040511795.1 Lacisediminihabitans sp.
GAAGACAGCCCGTCATTTCGGAAGACAGCCCGTCAATTCGGAAGACAAGTGTTAACCCGCGTGAAACACCTGTTCCGTAGACTGCACGCGTGGAACAACTGATTCAGAGCCAGCCGATCAACCCGCCACAGCGGCTGCTGATGGGCCCCGGCCCCATCAACGCCGACCCGCGCGTGCTCCGCGCGATGTCCGCGCAGCTCGACGGCCAGTACGACCCCGCGATGACCGCGTACATGAACGAGACCATGGCGCTCTACCGCGGCGTGTTCCGCACCGACAACGAGGCGACCCTGCTCATCGACGGCACCAGCCGTGCCGGCATCGAGGCGGCACTGGTCTCGATGATCGAGCCCGGCGACCGCGTGCTCGTCCCGATCTTCGGCCGCTTCGGCCACCTGCTGCGCGAGATCGCCGAGCGCTGCGGTGCCGAGGTGCACGTGATCGAGCGCGAGTGGGGAACCGTCTTCACCCCGGCGGAGGTCGAGGCGGCGATCACCGAGGTGCGTCCGAAGATCCTCGCGATCGTGCACGGCGATACGTCCACCACCCTGGTTCAGCCGCTCGACGAGCTCGGCGCGATCTGCGAGCGGCACGGGGTCATCCTGTACACCGATGTCACGGCCTCGCTCGGCGGTAACACTTTCGAGCTGGACGCCTGGGGGGTGGATGTCGCGACCGCGGGCCTGCAGAAGTGCCTGGCCGGGCCGTCCGGCAGCGCACCGATCAGCCTGTCCGCGAGGGCGGTGGACCTCGTGAACTCCCGCAAATCGGTGGAGGCGGGCATCCGTTCCGAGGGGGATGCCGTCAGCGCGAGCCCGATCAGGTCCAACTACTTCGACCTCAGCCAGATCCTCGACTACTGGGGGCCGAAGCGCCTCAACCACCACACCGAGGCCACGAGCATGCTCTACGCCGCCCGCGAGTGCGCGCGACTGCTGGTGGAGGAGGGCATGGACAACGCCGTCGAACGGCACCGTCTGCACGGCACCGCGATGGTCACCGGCCTCGACGCGATGGGCCTCGAGCTGTTCGGCGACCAGTCGGTGCGGATGAACAACGTCGTCGGCGTGGAGATCCCGGCCGGTATCGACGGCGACGGCGTGCGCGCCGCCCTGCTGCAGGACTTCGGCATCGAGATCGGCACCTCCTTCGGCCCCCTGCACGGCCGGGTCTGGCGCATCGGAACCATGGGTTACAACGCCCGGCGTGACACGGTGCTGACCACGCTCGCGGCCCTCGAACACGTGCTGAGGCGCGGCGGCTTCTCGCTCACCGCGGGCTCGGGAGTCGGCGCCGCCGTGGACTACTACGGGGACGGTGCTCTCTAAAATGCTCGACGCCGAGGTCATCATGGCCCGCTGCGACGAGCTCGCCGCGTACTCCTCCCGCCCCGACGGCATCGAGCGGGTGTACCTCTCACCCGAGCACGCCCGGGTCAACGCGCTCGCCGCCGGCTGGATGCGCGAGGTCGGAATGGAGACCTGGCAGGATGCCGCCGGCAACCAGTGTGGACGGCTCGAGGGCAGCGTCCCCGGCCTTCCCGCGCTGCTCATCGCATCGCACCTGGACACCGTCCCCGACGCCGGTCGCTACGACGGCATCCTCGGCGTGCTGTCGGCGATCGCGGTCGTGAGCCGGCTGCGCGCCGGGGAGCTCCCCGTCGCGGTCGAAGTGGTGGCCTTCGGTGACGAGGAGGGCACGCGCTTCGGTACCACCCTGCTCGGCTCGCGCGCCCTCGCCGGGCAGTGGAGACCGGAATGGACCGAGCTCACCGATCAGGCCGGCGAGACGCTGTGGGATGCCGCCATCGGCTTCGGGCTGGACCCGTCGCGCATCGCCGACGCTGCCCGCGATCCCGCCACTCTGGTCGGCTACCTGGAGGCGCACATCGAGCAGGGTCCGCGGCTCGAGAACGCCGGGCGCGCCCTCGGCGTCGTCACCTCCATCGCCGCCGCGCGTCGCCTGTCGATCACCCTCGTCGGCGAGGCACGGCACTGCGCGACCCCGTGGGAGCTGCGCCACGATGCCCTGCTCGGCGCGAGCGAGGCCATCGTCGCGATCGAGCGCATCGCCCGCGCGAACGGCAGCCCGGCCACGGTCGGGCACATCCGCGTCGAGCCGGATGCGGTCAACGTCATCCCGGGGCTCGCCGAGTTCAGCCTCGACCTGCGCGACGAGTCGGCCGAGGGTCGCGACGCCACCTGGGCGCTGATCCTCGCCGAACTGGAACGGATAGCGGATGCCCGCGGGCTCACCCTCGACGTGATCGAGACGCACAGCGCACCGGCGGTGCACTGCGCGACCGACCTGCGGGGCGACATCCGCGCCGGTATCGTCGCGACCGGAGACGCGCATCCCCTGGAGCTGTTCAGCATCGCCGGCCACGACGCGATGGCGGTCGCCGCGATCACCGATGTCGCCATGCTGTTCGTGCGCTGCCGAGGCGGCATCAGCCACCACGCCGACGAATCGGTGCTGGTCGAGGATGTCGCGCTCGCGGTCGACGCGCTGCACGCGGCGGTGCTCGCCACGGCCGCGCGGCACTCATGAAGAGCCTGCAGGAGCGGATCACCGAGCAGTACTCGGCGCTGACCCCGCAGGAGCGGCGGGCCGCGGACTTCATGCGTGCCCATCTCGACGACCTCGCGGTGTACAACGCCACCGAGGTCGCGGCCCTCAGCGGGGTGTCCAAGGCGACCATCTCGCGGCTCTACCGTCGCCTCGGGTTCGGCTCTGCGGAGGAGCTGCGCGACCACGTGCGAACGGTGCGGGGCGCGCCGCGCGTGAGCGAGCATCCGGCCGACCTCGACTCCCACCTCGAGCGTGAGATCGCCAACCTGCGGGCGGCACTGGCCGGGCTCGATCTCGCGCCGGCGGCCGCGCTGATCGCCGAGGCGCGGCGGGTGCTGGTGATCGGCTTCCGCACCAGCTACCCCATGGCCATGCACCTGCGGCAGCAGCTCACCCAGGCGCGGGATGACGTGGCCGTCGCCCCGCAGCCCGGCCAGTCGATCGGCGAGGAGATCGCCTCCCTCGACGCGCGGGATGTCGTGGTGCTGGTCGGATTTCCGCGTCGCCCGCGCGAGTTCGGCAGCCTCGTCGCGCTGCTCGAGCCGTCGCCGGTACGGGTGGTGCTGCTGACGGATGCCACGGGCCGCCGGTACGCCGGTCGCGTCGACGAGACCATCGAGGTCGCCGTCGGCAGCGTCTCGGCCTTCGACAGCTATGCCGCGGTGGCCAGTGTGGTCGCGTTGCTCTCCTCGGCGGTGCTCGCGGCAGACCCGGCTCACGGCCGAGCTCGCCTCACGGCCATCGGCACCGCCTACGAGACCCTGCGCGAGCTCGAGTAGCGCCCCTCGGCCCCCGCACGCGTCTCTCCCGCACGAAATGAAGGAGTTTCTCTGGCGACCGCCCGAGAGAG
>JBEVGK010000237.1:0-3559 GCA_040511795.1 Lacisediminihabitans sp.
GACCGGTCACCTTCGGTTGGGGACCGCGGTTCCTACACTCCACCGGACAGTTCCACAAGGGAGGACCCGCCATCGGAGTCTTCCTGCAGATCACGGCGACGGCGCCGCAGGATCTCGAGATCCCCGACAGCCCGTTCAGCTTCGGCTACCTCATCCAGGCCCAGGCCGCGGGTGACGCGACAGTGCTCGAACAGCACGGTCGTCCGGTGCTGACGCTGACGCTGACGGATGCGACGCAGAACCTCGCCACGCTGTTCAGCGCTGTCGACTGAATTTAGGAGCTTCAATTGTCCCCGGTGGAAATCACGCCGGAGTTCAACCCCCTCAGGTTGCCCTCCGACCGCCGTCTCAACAGGATCGCTGGACCCAGCGCTCTCATCATCTTCGGAGTGACGGGCGACCTCGCCCGCAAGAAGCTGATGCCGGCGGTCTACGACCTCGCCAACCGCGGTCTGCTGCCGCCCGGCTTCGCACTGGTCGGTTTCGCCCGTCGCGACTGGGAGGACCAGGACTTCGCGAAGGTCGTCCACGATGCCGTCGCGGAGCATGCCCGCACCCCCTTCGATGAGGATGTCTGGGCCCAGCTGGCCGAGGGCATCCGCTTCGTCCAGGGCGAGTTCGATGACGATGCGGCGTTCGAAGAGCTGAAGACGACGCTGGACGACCTCGACCGCTCGCGCGGGACGATGGGCAACCACGCCTTCTACCTCTCGATCCCGCCGAAGTCGTTCCCGCTCGTGACCGAGCAGCTGCGCCGTTCCGGGCTGGCCGACGACGTCGAGGGCGCCTGGCGCCGGGTCGTCATCGAGAAGCCCTTCGGTAGCGACCTCACGACGGCCCGCGAGCTGAACGAGGTCGTCGAGTCGGTGTTCCCCGCCGACTCGGTGTTCCGCATCGACCATTACCTGGGCAAGGAGACGGTGCAGAACATCCTCGCACTGCGCTTCGCCAACATGCTCTACGAGCCCATCTGGAACTCGAACTACGTCGACCACGTGCAGATCACCATGGCCGAGGACATCGGCGTCGGTGGGCGCGCGGGCTACTACGACGGAATCGGCGCCGCGCGCGACGTCATCCAGAACCACCTCCTCCAGCTGCTCGCCCTGACCGCGATGGAGGAGCCCGTCTCCTTCGACGCCGCCGACCTGCGTGCCGAGAAGGAGAAGGTGCTCTCGGCTGTCCGCCTCCCCAAGGACCTGTCCACCGCCACGGCGCGTGGTCAGTACGCCAGCGGCTGGCAGGGTGGCGAGAAGGTCGTCGGCTTCCTCGACGAGGACGGGATGAACCCGGAGTCGCTCACGGAGACCTTCGCGGCCATCCGTCTCGACATCGGCACGCGCCGGTGGGCAGGCGTGCCGTTCTACCTCCGTGCAGGTAAGCGTCTCGGCCGCCGGGTCACGGAGATCGCGGTCGTGTTCAAGCGTGCTCCGCAGTACCTGTTCGCCGAGAGCCAGACTGGCGAGCTCGGCCAGAACGCGCTCGTCATCCGCGTCCAGCCCGACGAGGGTGTGACCATCCGCTTCGGGTCGAAGGTCCCCGGCGCCGGCATGCAGGTGCGCGACGTCACGATGGACTTCGGCTACGGCCACGCCTTCACCGAGGCGAGCCCGGAGGCGTACGAGCGTCTGATCCTCGACGTGCTGCTCGGCGACCCGCCGCTGTTCCCGCGCCACCAGGAGGTGGAGCTGAGCTGGAAGATCCTCGACCCGATCGAGGAGTTCTGGGCGACTCAGGGACAGCCGGAGCAATACCGCCCGGGCACCTGGGGCCCGAGCTCCGCCGATGAACTACTCGCCCGCGACGGCAGAACCTGGAGACGCCCGTGATTGTCGATCTGCCGGACACCACCACCAGCCAGATTTCGAAGACCCTCGTCAAGATCCGTGAGGAGGGCGGCGCCGTCGCCCTCGGCCGCGTGCTCACCCTCGTGATCTCCACCGAGCTGGGGCACGAGGAGGAGGCCATCGAGGCCGCCAACGACGCCTCCCGCGAGCACCCGATGCGTGTCATCGTGGTCTCCACCGGCGGCGACATCGTGAACGACGCCCCGCGCCTCGATGCCCAGATCCGGGTCGGCGGCGACGCCGGTGCGAGCGAGGTCATCGTGCTCAAGGCCTACGGGGACACGGCGACCGATGAGGAGGGTCTGGTCACCGGGCTCCTGCTCTCCGACGCGCCTGTCGTCGCCTGGTGGCCGGGTGAGGCCCCCGCGGTCGTCTCCCAGTCCCCGCTCGGCCGCATCGCCCAGCGTCGGATCACGGATGCCGCGGCTCAGTCCGATCCGCGTGGCTTCCTCAATCACCTCTCCGGCACCTACGCGCCCGGCGACACCGACTTCGCTTGGACCCGCCTCACGCTGTGGCGCGCCCAGCTCGCCGCCGTGCTCGACCAGCCGCCGTACGAGCCGATCACCGGCATCGAGGTGCACGGTTCGCCGGACTCCCCGTCGACCCAGCTGCTCGCGGCCTGGCTGCAGCGCCAGCTCGGAACGCAGGCACGCCACGAGCTGGTGACGCCCGCGCACGGTTCCAGCGGCATCCAGGGTGTGAAGCTGTACCGCGGCGACGCCGTGATCGAGCTGGAGCGGACGAGCCCCAGCATCGCCACGCTGCTGCAGCCGAATCAGCCGACGCACGACATCTCGCTCCCCCGGCGCAGCCTTCGCGACTGCCTCGCCGAGGAGTTGCGCCGTCTCGACCCGGATGACCTGTACGGTGATGTCGTGCAGAACGGACTGAAAGAACTGTCAGAGCCCGCCGTCATTACCAAGGTGGCTCGGTGACCAACGCCCGCCGCGTGCTGGTGCACGCCGACAAGCAGGCCCTCGCGGGCTCTCTCGCGGCGCGCTTCATCACGAAGGTGGTAGACCTGCTCGACGCCCAGCCCGAGGTCAACATCGTGTTGACCGGAGGCACGGTCGGTACCGCGGTGCTCGAGGCGATCAACGAATCGTCCGCGCGCGACAGCATCGACTGGTCGCGGGTCAACCTGTGGTGGGGCGACGAGCGCTGGCTTCCGGCCGGCGACCCGGAACGCAACGAGACGCAGGCCCGAGCCGCGCTCATCGACCATGTCGCCGTGGTCGAGAGCAATGTCCACCCCTTCGCCAGTTCGGACGGGTCGCTCACGCTCGACGGCGCAGCCCAGGAGTACACCACCGAGCTCGCGGTCGCGGGTGACGGTGCCGAGTATCCGCGTTTCGACATCACCTTCCTGGGTGTCGGTCCGGACGGTCACGTCGCCTCGCTGTTCCCCGACTACCCCGGCATTCAGGTGACGGATACGACGGTCGTCTCCGTGCGCAACTCCCCCAAGCCCCCACCGGAGCGCCTCAGTCTCACCCTCGCGGTGCTGAACAGCTCCGACCGGATCTGGCTGGCCCTGGCCGGCTCGGACAAGGCCTCTGCCCTCGGGCTCGCCCTGGCGGGCGCCAGCACCTGGGAGGTGCCGGTCGCCGGCGTCGAGGGGCGTCTGCGCACCGTGTTCTTCGTCGACCGCGATGCGGCCGCCGAGGTCCCGGGCGAACTGATCGCGACCGAGTACTAGAGCGCACTGA
>JBEVGK010000238.1:0-4522 GCA_040511795.1 Lacisediminihabitans sp.
GTGATGGGCACGACGATCGGAACACCCGAGACGGCGAGGAAGCCCGTACCGCGGTTCTGGTTGAGCAGTGCGATGACGACGCCTCCGATCACGGCGATCGCCGCGAGGCGGATCCAGAGCAACACGATCGCACGGCTGGGCACGCCCGCGCGCGCTCGGCGCCGTCGGTCGAGCAGCGCGGTGGTCAGCGCGATGGCGAGGATGACACCGAGCATCACCCAGCCGCCCCAGGTGGGCAGGTTGCCGTTCTGGATGGCGAGGATCTGCGGCTGCTGGATGCGGTACAGGCCGCCGTCGCCGATGATGATCAGCTGCAACCCCTGGAAGCCGAGAAACAGACCGAGGGTGACGACGAACGAGGGGATCCCTACCCTGGCCACGAAGAAGCCGATGAACAGCCCGATCGCCAGCCCGGTCGCGAGCGAGATCAGCAGCGCGAGGATCCAGTTCATCGCGATGCCACCGGGGTTCGACAGGACGACGAAGATGGAGAGCGCGACGCCCGAGGTGACGCCGGCGGACAGATCGATCTCGCCCAGCAGGATCACGAACACGAGAGCCATGGCGAGCATGACCAACGTCGCCGCCTGGGTGAGCAGGTTGGCGAAGTTGCGTTCGGTGAAGAAGAACGGGCTGAGTGTCGTGAACAGCACGCAGAGCACGATGAATCCGGCGACCGCGGGCAGCGAGCCCATGTCGCCCGAGCGGACGCGCTGGATGTACGCAGTCACCTGGTCGCGCACTCCGCCGTCCTGGCCGCTGCTGATGAGATCCGTGCCGGATTCCGGGGTCTGAGAGGTGATCGTCGCGCTCATGCTGAAGTCTCCGAGTAGGTCTTGCTGCCGGTGATGTAGCCGACCACATCGTCACTGGTCGTCTTCGAGGTCTCGATGGAGGCGACCATCTGCCCCAGATAGAGCACGTTGATGTAATCGGCGACCTGGAACACGTCGACGAGATTGTGGCTGATCATGAGCACCGCGACGCCGCGCTCGGCCAGGCGCTGCACCAGCGCGAGCACCTGCTCTGTCTGCGCGACACCCAGAGCCGCGGTGGGCTCGTCGAGGATGACGACCGTGGCCGACTTGAGCACCGACCGCGCGATCGCCACGGTCTGCCGCTGACCGCCCGACAGTGACGAGACCTTCTGGCGAACGGATTTCACGGTGCGAACGGAGAGGGAACGGAGGGTCTCCGAGGCCTCTCGCTCCATTCGCCCCTCGTCGAATGTCCCGTGTTCCATCTCTTCACGGCCGAGGAACATGTTCTGCACGATGTCGAGGTTGTCGCACAGCGCGAGGTCTTGATACACCACCTCGATGCCGAGCCTCGATGCCTCGCGCGGGTTGTGCAGGGCGACGGGCTCGCCGTCGAACCGCACCTCGCCCTCGTCGTAGGGCTGCACTCCGGCGAGTCCCTTGATGAGCGTGGACTTGCCGGCTCCGTTGTCACCGACGAGGGCGGTGATCTTTCCCGCGTAGATCTTCAGCGAGACTCCCTTGAGCACGCTCACGGGGCCGAAACTCTTGACGACGTCCGTCAGTTCGATGATCGGGGTGTCCATCTGACGTTCCTTTCGATTGTGCGCCGAATCGATCGTGGGCTGAACCGCGCACTGCAGCAGCGCCGATGATCGACGCTGCTGCAGTGGGAGGGCTCAGTGCTACTTGACGCCGTACTGTGCGCAGGCGGCGGCGACATCCGCGGTGCAGATCTCCGCGGCCTTCGCATCACCCGCATCCACCACCGTCTGGACTTTGTCCGCGGTGATCAGGATCGGCGTCGTCGAGATGAACGGCTTGCCATAGAGGTCGTCGGCCACGGACGGCTTCTTGCCCTTCAGCAGCTGGATGGCCAGCTTCGATGCGGCGTCCGCCTCGAGGCTGAACGGCTTGTAGACCGTCGCGGTCTGCTTGCCGAGCAGCACGTTCTGCAATCCGGCGACCGACGCATCCTGCCCGGAGACGGGCACCTTGAGGCCGTTCTTGTCGAGCACGGTGATGATGCCGGCCGCGTTGGTGTCGTTCGCCGCCCAGACGGCATCGACCTTGCCGCCGAGCGAGGTCAGCGCCTGCTCGAAGTTGGTCGCCGACTTGTCGCCGTCCCAGACTCCGGTGGGCTCCGCGGCGGGCTTGATCCCTGCATCGCCCATCACCTTCGCTGCGCCGTCGTGGAACAGCTTGGCGTTGCCGTCGGTCGGGTCCCCGCCCATGTAGACGACGATCGCCGTGCTCGGGTCTTTGCCCGCCGTCTTCAGACCGTCGACGACGGACTGGCCTTCCAGTGCACCGACCTTCTCGTTGTCGAACGACACGTAGTAGTCGGCGACCATCTTGGGGGCGTCCTTCGAGCCGGAGGTGATCGGACGGTCATAGGCGATAACCGGGATGCCCTGCTTCTGCGCCTTCTCCGTGACGGCGCCAGCGGCGCCGTTGTAGTCGACGAGCAGCAGCACGCCACAGCCCTTGGTGAGCTGCTGGTCGGCGATGGTCGCGTACTTGTTCGTGTCGCCCTGGGCGTTCTGGATGTCCGCGGTGAAGCCGGCATCCGTGAACGCCTTGTCGAGGGCGGGGCGGTCGCCGTTCTCCCAGCGGGGGGACGATGCCGAGTCGGGAAGGATGACGCAGGCCCGGGTGGCCGCGTCGGATGTTCCGTTACTACTCCCGCCGGAGGCGCACCCGGTCAGCAGCACTGCGGACGCGGTCATGGCGACGGCGATAGAGATCCATGAAGAGGTTTTCATGTCACTCCCTTTCTAGTCGGAAGGAAACACTCCTCGGTGTCCACGCTCTTCGGTGAGCCATGGCCTCTGAAGTGTGGGGCAATTTGGTGACGGGGGCAACATATCTAGCGATAACGCTTTCATAACGAGTTGTCCTCGACACTGCGTTGCGGTCGGCGGGCGGCTACATCGCCGCGGCGACGTAGCTGTACTTCACGAAGACTTCGGCCGCGATTCCGGCCTCGTCGAGCACGCCCTGGATCGCCGTCAGCATGTACTTGGAGTCCCACCCCATGTAGATGAAGGTGTTCTCGTCGAGTTCGTCCCAGTGGCCGTTCCACGACTTCGCCGCGAAGATCGGGCCGCCGCGTCGGCCGCTGAAGGCCTCGACCGACTCTCGCGAATCCGCCCATAGTCGCTTGAAGATGCGGTTGAAGAGGTGCTTGACGTCGTAGACCTCCCAGTGCTCGCCGCGGAACTCCACGTATTCGAACTCCCGCTCCCAGCCACGCGGCCAGCCGCGCCGACGCTGGGCGTCGAGGATCGGGGTCAGGCCGTCGTCGTCGATCGCGACCGTCGCCGGGCGCGCCCAGATCTGCAGGAACTCGGCCGTGAGCCGGGTCGTCCGCTCCGCGATCGCCGCGGTGCCCCAGCGCGGGATGTCTGCGAGCTCCTGCGTCGCCACGACGGAGCTCTTCGCGTAGCTCTCGGCGGCCTTCACCGGGAAGGACGCATCGAGCGCACGCTCGGCGAGGTTCTCCTCGAGCAGGGTGAGGTTGCCCAGGGTCTGCGCCAGCGCGCGGTGGCTGTTCTGTTCATCCTCGCTGTAGTCGGCCCATTCGCGGCTGCCGTCACCGCTCCAGGCGTCACCGGGGGCAAGCGGGAAGATGTGTTCGAGGTCGAGCCCGCGACTGCTGGGGACACCCGACAGCCGCCCGAGAACGTAGGCGGCGTGCGGCAGGTCGCTGTACTTCAGTGCGACGCGCACGCGCTCGTCCGAGGGGGTGATCCGGGCGATCGCGAGCACGAGCGCCGCCCGGCCGTCCTCGCGGGCTCGGCACAGTCGCGCGACCAGCCGCGCGTTGCTCACCCCGACCAGCTCGCGCCGCAGCAGCAGTGACTGGACCTGCTCCAGGGTCTCGACCAGCTCCGTGAGATCGACCTCGCCGTGCAGGTGGTCACGGTAGACGCGCATGGCCAGCGGGTACATACCCCGACCGAAGGTGTTGAGATAGGTGAGCTGTGCGGCGGCCGCCGCCTCCGGCGCCTCCGCGGGATCGAGGAGGGTGCGATAGACGGCCGAGTATTCGCGCCACTCGACGGCCCGCGCGCGAAGGGTGGCGACATCCAGCCGCGGAAACTGCTGACGGAACGCGTCGTAGACGCCGCGCTCGCCCGCCACGGCGACCTCGCGTCCGGTCGTCATCACCAGATAGTGCCGCCAGAAGCTGCCGATCGACTCGCCCGTGTTGCGCTCGATCTCGACCCAGAAAGCATCCTCGATCTCGCTCTGCTCGGCATGCGAGAGGCCCATGAGCACGTAGTTGTGGATCAGCTCGTGGTCGCGGAGCGGCTCTCCGGTGGAGTTGAGGCTCTCGAAGATCTGCTGCGCATTCGCATCGACGCCGAGGGTGATCGCCACGTGCTCGAGCTTCTGCAGACCGCGCCAGATGCGCGGCGCCTCGTCGGCGCTGATCTGGCTGCGGAAGAAGGCGTAGTTGTCGTCGAACCGCGAGTCGCTCCGCGCCTCGGCGGGCGAGGCCAGATCGAGCACGACGCGCTCGAAGGTCTCGGCCCACG
>JBEVGK010000239.1:0-4163 GCA_040511795.1 Lacisediminihabitans sp.
TGAGCTTGTCGGAGGGCCTGAGCTTGTCGAAGGGCCCAAGCTCGCCGTCGGGCGCGGCATCGTCGTAGCGCGACAGGTCGACGCGATCGAAGTCGATGCGCTCCGACAGTTCCGATTCCGACAGCGGCCCGAGCATCCGCAGCAGGTCGACGATGCCCTCGACATCGCGTGCCTTGCGGTCGGGCGCGAGGCGCTGCAGTTCGAGCTCGGTCTGCTCGATCACCAGCGGATCGAGCAGTTCGCGCAGTTCGGTGCGTCCGAGCAGCTCGGCCAGGAGCGTCGAGTCGAGTGACAGGGCTGCCGCCCGACGTTCCGCCAGCGGCGAATCGCCCTCGTACATGAACGCGGCGACGTACCCGAACAGCAGCGACCGGGCGAACGGCGAGGCCTGCTCGGTCTCCACCTCGACCAGACGGATGCGGCGGCTCTCGATCTCCTCGGCGATGCCGGTCAGCGCGGGCAGGTCGTAGACGTCCTGCAGCACCTCGCGCACCGCCTCGAGGATGATCGGGAAGCTCGGATACTTGCGCGCGACATCCAGCAGCTGGGACGCCCTCTGGCGCTGCTGCCAGAGCGGTGACCGCTTGGCCGGGTTGTAGCGCGGCAACAGCAGTGCGCGTGCGGCGCACTCGCGGAAGCGCGCGGCGAACAGCGCGGAACCGCCGACCTCCTCCGTCACGATGTCGCGCAGCTCGGCTGGATCGAAGACGAACAGGTCGAGGCCGGGCGGCTGCGCCTCGGTGTCGGGAATCCGCAGGATGACGCCGTCGTCGCTCGCCATGGCGCCGCCGTCGATGCCGAACCGGTCGCGGATGCGCGCGCCGACCGCCAGTGCCCACGGGGCGTGGACTTGCATGCCGTACGGGGAATGCATCACGACGCGCCAGTCTCCGAGCTCGTCGCGGAAGCGTTCGACCACGAGCGTGCGGTCGGTGGGAACGTGCCCGGTCGCCTTCTTCTGGTCGTCGACGAAGGCCACCAGGTTGTTCACCGCGCGCTCATCGAGGCCGCCGGCGAGCACGCGTTCGCGCGCGGCCGAGTTGTCGGCCGAGGCGACCTCACGGGTGAAGGCCCCGACCGCGCGGCCCAGTTCGACCGGCCGCCCGAGTCCGTCGCCCTTCCAGAACGGCACGCGTCCCGGTTGCCCGAACGCGGGAGACACGATGACACGGTCGTGGGTGATGTCCTCGATCTTCCAGCTGGTGGTGCCGAGCGCGAAGACGTCGCCCACCCGCGACTCGTAGACCATCTCCTCGTCGAGCTCGCCGACGCGCATCGGCGCACGCTCGCCCTCGCCGGAGCCGACCATGAAGACGCCGAACATGCCGCGATCCGGGATGGTGCCGCCGGAGGTCACCGCCAGGCGCTGCGCTCCCGGCCTCCCGGTGATCCGACCGCCCACGCGATCCCAGATGATCCGGGGCCGCAGCTCGGCGAACTCGTCCGACGGGTAGAGACCGCTGAGCAGGTCGAGTGTGGCGTCGTAGGCCGAGCGCGGCAGGGTCGCGAACGGCGCGCTCCTGCGCACGGTGTCGTACCACTCCTCGACATCGAGCGAGTCGAGGGCCACCGCCGCGACCGTCTGCTGGGCGAGCACGTCGAGCGGGTTCTGCGGGATCGACAGCGATTCGATCAGCCCCGCGGTCATCCGCTCACTGGCGACCGCGGAGTGGATGAGGTCGGCCCGATGCTTCGGGAAGATGATGCCCCGCGACACCTCGCCGACCTGGTGGCCGGCCCGGCCGATGCGCTGGAGGCCGCTCGCGACCGACGGCGGAGACTCCACCTGGATCACCAGGTCGACCGCACCCATGTCGATGCCGAGCTCGAGGGATGAGGTGGCGACCACACAGCGCAGCCGGCCCGATTTGAGGTCGTCTTCGATCACCGCGCGCTGGTCTTTGCTGACGGAGCCGTGATGGGCGCGGGCGAGCAGGGCGGTCGATCCGGCGGTCTGGCCCGATGAGCCCATCAGCTGGGCCGGCACCGACGTCGCCGGTCGAGTAGCGCCCGACGACGGAGGACGTACATCGAGACCCGTGCCACCGATCGGCGCCTCGACGAGCCCGGCGACCGCGGGTTCGGGGTGCAGAGGATCCGGCCCCTCCACCTCCCAGGGCGGATTGAGCCGCTCGTCATAGATCTCGTTCAGCCGCGCGGTGAGCCGCTCGGCGAGCCGCCGCGAGTTGGCGAACACGATGGTGGACCGGTGCTCGAGGATGCGATCGACGATCTCCTCCTCCACGTGCGGCCAGATCGAGCCCTGCGGGGCGTTGCCCGCCGCCGATCCCTCCAGCGGAGCCGCCGTGCCGAGCTCGGTCATGTCGTCGACGGGCACGACCACGGACAGGTCGAACTTCTTCGCCGACGGCGGGGCGACGATCGTCACCGGGGCGCCTCCGGCGAGGAAGCGCGCGACCTCCTCGCGCGGGCGCACGGTCGCCGACAGCCCGATGCGTTGTGCTGGCTTCTCGAGCAGCATGTCGAGACGCTCGAGCGAGAGCGCCAGGTGCGCGCCGCGCTTGGTGGAGGCGACAGCGTGCACCTCGTCGATGATGACCGTCTCCACGCCCTTGAGGGTCTCCCGGGCGCTGGATGTGAGCATGAGGTACAGCGACTCCGGGGTGGTGATCAGGATGTCCGGGGGGCGACGCTGCAAGAGGCGCCGGTCGGCCGACGGGGTGTCGCCCGACCTGACACCGACGGTGACGTCGGGGGCGGACATCCCGAGCCTCTTCGCGGTCTGGGTGATGCCGACCAGCGGCGAGCGGAGGTTGCGCTCGACGTCGACGCCGAGGGCCTTGAGCGGGGAGATGTAGAGCACGCGGGTGCGGTGGTTCGGGTCGTCGGGCGGCGGCGTGGTGGCGAGCCGGTCGATCGCCCAGAGGAAGGCGGCGAGGGTCTTGCCTGACCCTGTGGGGGCGACGACGAGGGCGTGCGAGCCCGAGGTGACCGCCTCCCAGGCGCCGAGCTGGGCGGGCGTGGGCGCGCTGAAGGCCCCGCCGAACCACTCTCTGGTCGCGGGGGAGAACTTCTCGAGCACAGAGCCCATCACCCAATCATCCCCTCGACTGCTGACATCGGGCTGGGGAGGCCAATAGGCTGCAGGCACGAGGCCGAAAGGCGGCCGAACGACGGGGGAATCACATGCTTCTATCAGCGCTCGCAGACGTCACCACCTATGACTCCAGCACCATGTCCGCCGGGCAGAGCGTCGGAACCGCCATCGGCAGCATCATCGGCTACGTGCTCTACGTCATCCCGCTCTGGCGCATCTTCACCAAGGCCGGGCAGCCGGGCTGGCTGGCCCTCATCCCGATCGTGAATGCGATTTACCTGATCAAGGTTTCGGGCTACTCGGGCTGGTTCATCCTGCTCACCTGGATCCCGATCGTCGGCTGGATCCTCTGGCTGATCTTCTCGCTCGGTCTCGGCCGTAACTTCGGCAAGAGCAGCGTCTTCTCCGTGTTCCTGCTCTGGCTGCTGCACCTGATCGGGCTGTACATCATCGCCTTCGGCAGCGCCGAGTACCGCGACAGCCGCACGACCGCGCTGGCGTAGCCCGCGCCGAGCGAAACGTCTGCGCCCTCAGGTAACTTTTGCGCCCCGTCGCCGCGGCGCATTCGTTACCGGAGGGCGCATTCGCGTGGCTGACGCAAACTTCGCGTAAGAATGGAGCATGAGCTCCGTGGGCACACCCGATCCGAATTCCGGCTGGCTGTCAGACGAGGAGCTCGCCGAAGCGCGCCGCCGCCTCCCTCTCCTCTATGTGGAGGCCCTCCCGGTGCGGGTGGATGGCGTCGGCCAGGTCACCGAGGTCGGCATCCTGCTCCGGGCCAACGCCGAAGGGGCGATCACGCGCACGCTGGTCTCCGGTCGCGTGCTCTACGGCGAGACCCTCCGCAGCGCGCTGTTCCGCCACCTCGAGAAGGACCTCGGCCCGATGGCCTTCCCACTGCTGCCGGCCAGCCCGGTGCCGTTCTCCGTCGCGGAGTACTTCCCCTTCCCGGGAGCGCAATACACGGATGACCGCCAGCACGCGGTCTCGCTGGCCTACGTCGTTCCCGTCACGGGTACGTGTGACCCCCGGCAGGATGCCCTCGAGCTCACCTGGATGACTCCGGAGGAAGCCGCCACCGACGCCGTCTCGGCCGAGATGGAAG
>JBEVGK010000240.1:0-13093 GCA_040511795.1 Lacisediminihabitans sp.
CGACGAGACCTACTCGCTCTATTACGACTACCTGACGCTGCTCGTGCTCGCGCGCTCGACGACGGATGCCCAGCTCGCCACGAATCTGCGCCGCGCCCTGCAGACGGCCTGGTCCCGCTTCACGGCCCACGACATCCCGGGCGCCCGGGCCGCGCTCGCCCCGCACCTCGCCGCCAGCTCGGACAGCGACTTCGTGTACAGCGCCGTCGGTCACGGTCATCTCGACATGGCCTGGCTCTGGCCGCTGCGCGAGACCCACCGCAAGGCCGCGCGCACCTACACCCGGGCGCTCAACACCATCGACGCGACGCCGGACTACATCTACGGCACCAGTCAGCCGCAGCAGCTGGAGTGGATGCGGCAGGAGCATCCGGCGATCTTCGACCGCGTGAAGCGGGCCGTCGCGGCCGGCAGACTCGAGTTGCAGGGGTCGTTCTGGGTGGAGACCGACACGAACCTGCCCGGCGGTGAATCGCTCGTGCGCCAATCCCTGGTGGGTCGCCGGTTCCTCGCCGAGGAGTTCGGGCTGGAGCCCGACGACATGCGCCTGTGCTGGTTGCCCGACACCTTCGGATACAGCGGCAATCTGCCGCAGATTCTGAAGAAGAGCGGAATGGACTGGTTTCAGACCATCAAGCTCGCCTGGAACAGGGTCACCGTCTTCCCGCACCGCACCTTCCACTGGGAGGGCATCGACGGCTCGAGCGTGCTCGTGCACATGCCGCCGGAGGGGGACTACAACAGCCGCGGAGCTGCCGACGGTCTGCTCCGCGGGCTCGCTCAGTACCCGGAGAAGGCGCTGAACTCCGCGCTGCTCGTCTACGGCTCCGGCGACGGCGGCGGCGGCCCGGGCGAGATCCACCTGGAGGTGACCGGTCGCGAGCACAGCCTGCGCGGGCTCCCGAAGGTGGTCTACTCCACGGCGAGCGCTTTCTTCCGTCGACTGGAGACGATGGATGTCCCACACACCCACCGTGGAGAGCTCTACCTCGAGACGCACCAGGGAACGTACACGACCCAGGCGCAGATCAAGCGGCGTAACCGTATCGTGGAGCGGAAGCTGCACGAGGCGGAGGCCCTCGCGGTCATGGTGGGCGAGGACAGCGGGCCGACGCTGCAGCAGCACTGGCGTGACGTGCTGCTGGGTCATTTCCACGACATCCTTCCCGGCTCCTCGATCGCCCGGGTCAACCGTGAGGCCATCGAGACACTGACCAGGGTCGAGGGCGCGCTCGATGACTACAGCGCCGAGCTGATCGACCGGATTCCGCGGCCGCAGGGCGACCTCGCCGCGCTGAACCTGACGTCGGTGGAGCGCACCGAGCACCTGGAGGTCGACGGGGACTGGTATCGGACGACCGTGGCTCCATACGCCTCGGCTTTGCTCGAGCCGGTGGTGGAGTTCCACGGGCTGGGTTTCACCGACGACTCGATGACCAACGGCTCCCTCTCCCTGACGTTCGGGCCATCGGGCGAGATCGTCTCCTGTCTCGACGGCTCCGGACGTGAACATGCCGCTGACGGCATGAATCGGCTCGTGCTGCACCGCGATCCGTACCAGTTCCCCTTCGACGCCTGGGACATCGGGCAGAAGTATCTGCAGCGCACGCCTCGCCTGCTGCGCCCGAGCGAGATCGACACTCACGTCGACGGGCCGCGCGTCGTGCGCCGCCAGGTGTATCGCTGGGGCCGGGGCTCGATCACGCAACTGGTCGTGCTCGAGGTCGGCAGCGACCTCGTCCGATTCGAGACGACCATCGACTGGCGCGAGAAGCATCGCATGCTGAGGGCCGAGTTCCGCCCGGTTCACTACGGCGATGCGGTGAAGTGCGAGATCCAGTTCGGCCACATCGAGCGCACGACGCTCGAGCGGGATGACGTCGAGCGGGCACAGTTCGAGGTCGTCGCCCACAAGTGGATCGCCACCGAGGACAGTGCTGGCGGCTTCGCACTGCTCAACGACGGCAAGTACGGGCACCGGGCCAAGAGCGGGCTGATCAGCCTGAACCTGCTGCGCTCCCCCACCTTTCCGGACACGACCGCGGACCGCGGCATCCATCGCACCACCTACGCGTTCCGGCCGTTCACCGACCTGGCCGAGGTGATCGCCGACGGGTACCGACTCAACAATCCCCTCCTGCTCGCGCAGGGCATCGAGCAGCACAGTCTCGCCGCGGTCGACGCGTCCGGCGTGATCGTCGAGACGATCAAGCGAGCCGAGCGCGGTGGCGGCGTCATTCTCCGCCTCTACGAGAGCCTCGGCATCCGCACCACCGCGGCGCTGCACACGACCATCTCGCACAGCACCGTCACCGAGACCGACCTGATGGAGCAGCCGCTCGGGCCGATCGACCTGGACCGGCTGGAGTTCACGCCGTTCGAGATCAAGACCATCCTGCTGGAGGCCTGAGCCATGGCCACGACGACGTCCGTCCGCGCCATCTCCCCGCGCCTGCAGGGCAACGCGATCGTGGCGGCGGGCTTCGGACAGAACGTCATCCTGACCACCGTGACGACGTTCATCCTGGTCTACCTCATCCAGTACGTGCACATCTCCACCTCCGGCATCGCGGTGGTCACCACCATCATCACGGTCGCGAAGATCGTCGATGCGGTGAGCGACCCGGTGATGGGCGGCATCATCGACCGCACCCGCAGCAGGTGGGGAAAGCTGCGGCCGTTCATCCTGTTCTCCGCCGTGCCGGTTGCAGCGCTCACCGGCCTCCTGTTCTCGGTGCCGGATGTCGGCGAGCCCGCGCAGCTCGTCTTCTTCGGCATCACCTACCTGCTGTGGGGACTCGCGTACACGGTCTGCGACGTGCCGTTCTGGGCGCTGATCGGGTCCGCCTTCCCCGACGCGATGGTGCGCACTCGGGTCGTCTCGCGGGTGCGGGCCTTCGGGGCGATCTCACTCGGGCTCGCCACCCTCGGGCTGCCCTATCTCGCACAGGCGCTCAGCTTCGCGCCGAGCACCACCGCCGACGGCTGGTCGCGCGCCGTCTTCCTCGTCGCACTCCTCGGCATGGCGCTGTTCCTGCTCGCCTTCTTCTTCACCCGCGAGCGCGAGACCGTGACGACCGCGCGGTTGAGCTTCCGCCAGCTGTTCGGCACGCTGCTGCGCAACACCCCGCTGCTCATGGTGCTGCTCGGGTCTGTACTCGGATTCGGTCGCAACATAGTGCAGGCCGGGGGCGCGGTGTTCGCCGTCATCGCCTACGGAGAGCCCGCCTATTTCACCCTGATCGGCGCGGCGATCATCCTCGGTATCGTCATCGCCGCTTTCCTGACGCCCCTGCTGCTGCGGCTGATGACCTCCCGCACCCTCGTGATCGGCAGCTCGCTGGTGGGGTCCGCGCTCTACGTCGCGCTGTACCTGGTCGGCTTCCGCAGCATCCTGGGCATGGTGGTGTTCATCTTCCTCACGGGGCTCACCCTCGGGATCTTCCTGGTGGTGCAGGCGACCATGATCGCGGATGCTGTCGACGACGCCGAGGCGCGCACCGGTGTGCGCAACGACGGCATCTCCTTCGCCACCCTCACCTTCGTCTCGAAGATCATGGCTGCGCTGTCTGTGCTCGTCTTCGGCATCTTCGTCGTGTGGGCCGGCTACGAGGACGGCGCGACGATCACCCCGCAGATGCAGAACATCGTGTTCGCGTCGATCACGCTCGTGCCGGCAGTCAGCTGTGTGGCGTCAGCCGTACCGTTCTTCTTCTATCGGCTCGGTGGTCGACGGCTCTAGCGGATGTCGGTGCCCGGGAATATCGTGTCGGCATGATCGGATCCCTGGAGTCCCTCGTCATCGACTGCCCCGACCCGCAGGTGCTCGCGCGGTTCTACTCGAAACTGATCGGCGCCGAGATCGTCGGTTTCGACCCGGACTGGGCGGAGATCGTGCCGCCGGCCAGCCCCCGCCCCCTCATCGCCTTCCAGCGGGTCGACGACTACACCCCTCCACAGTGGCCGGGGCAGGCGGTGCCGCAGCAGATGCACCTCGACATCAAGGTCGACGATCTCGACGTCGGTGAGGCCCTGGTGCTGGAACTCGGCGCCACCAAGGCCGGATCGGACACCCCCACCTTCCGGGTCTATCTCGACCCGGCCGGGCATCCGTTCTGTCTGGTCACCCCGCAGGACTGAGCCACGGCCACCCCAACGGCCTCTGCAGTACGACGCGGAGGACTGGCGCAGTACGTTGTCGCCGCGTTACTCGCGCGCGGTGCCGATGCCGGGGCAGCCATCGGCTTCATTCTGCTCGCGGCGGTTCGGGTTACTGGCATCGCTCCCCCTCTGGCGGGCGCCCTGCTTGCCGCGGCACTCACCGCGCCGCATGTCCTTGGCCCGCTCTCGGCGCGCTTCCTCGACCGCAGCGGCGATCCGCGTCGGGTGCTGGCTATGGCATCGACGGTGTATGGCATTGCCGTGGCCACGGCGGCGCTGACGCTGGGGTCGGTGCCCATCGCGGTCTCGATCGTGGTCGTCGGCATCGCCGGGTTCTGCGGGCCGTTGCTGACCGGCGGGCTCAGCAGCACGTTGGCGTCGCTCATCCCCGCAGACGAGCGACCCCAGCGCCGAGCGCAGGGATGGGACGCTCTGACCTATGGCATCGGTGGCACGCTCGGGCCAGCAGCCGTCGCCCTCATCGTCTCGCTCGGTGATCCGCTGATCGCGCTGCTCGCAGTGTCTGGGGCGTCGATAGTGTCCGCCGGAATCACCGTGCTGCTCCCGACACGAGCGGCGCCGAGCACAGCGAACGGTGAGCGCGCGCGATCCCACGGGGTCATCCCGGCGCTGCTGCAGATTGGTCCCCTTCGCCGCGCTACCGCACTCACCATTGCAGCAGCAGTGCCGGGAGGTGCGGTGGCGGTGATCGCCGTCGCATTCGCGCGGGACACCGTCGGCGACGCATCCTCGGGCGGCCTACTCGTCGCGGCCTTCGGCATTGGCAATCTCGTAGGGGCGCTGACTCTCACACTGCTCCCCTTGCGCGGAAGGGCTGAACAGAATCTCGAGCTGTTCACCCTGCTGATCGCTGCGGCGTTCGTCGCGTGCGCATTTGCCACCACCTTTTCCGCCTTGACTGCAGCGCTGGCTGTCGCCGGTGCCCTTAACGCGCCCTATTTCGCCGCCACGTTGGCTGTGCGTTCCGAGTTCGCGCCGCCTGCGCTCCGCGGGCAAACGTTCACCGCGATGGCAGGCTTCAAGACGGCAGCAGGCTCGGCCGGAACCGCGGTCGCCGGCATTACCGTGGGGCTCGGAGCACCACTTCTCTTCCTCTGCGGGGCAGCGCTGATCGCCGTCGCTGTGCTCGCCGCTCACATCGACAGCGCACTTGCCGCTCGCTGGCACGACGAGAACCCCGCGTCGTAGGCGTGTCGCGACGACGCAGACGGTGTCTAGGCGGCCTTGCCGTTCCACATGCGAAACACGGAACACCGGTCGCCCTCGAAGGTGATCGTCCAGATGTTGTCGAAGTCACCCAGCTCCGTGTAGTGCCCAGTGCCGGTGACCGCGGCGGTGTCCCCGACGATGCCGGCGAGCGTCCAGTCGAAGGTCCACCCTCCGGCCTGCCAGTCGAACCGACTCTGCCAGCCCTCGACGATCTCATCGCGCCCGATCCATTCGGTGTCGTAGCCGACCTCGTAGTACTCCGCGTCCGCGGTGAACAGCGCGGCGATGTCGGCCGAGTCGTTCGTGGTCCAGGCATGAATGTACCGGTCAAGCCAGGCGGCCACATGGGCGCGATCGGTCACGGTGCTCCTCGAATTACGGTGGACGGTTCGTCGTTGTCCTCAACGACGACGGATGCCGCGCTCACTCGACCAGCTCCAGGCGCATGACCACCCGTCGCTTGGTCGGGTGCGACACCTCCGTGAACCCGGCGGCCGCGAAGGCGCTCACCGGCCCGACGCGGAACTCGTCCCAGGTGACCTCGCGTCCCCCTGTCAGCATGGGATATCCCTCGATCGCGAGTGCACCACGGTCACGCGCGTGCTCCACGGCGGCGCGCACCAGCGGGCGGGTGAGGCCGCGGCCGCGAAATCCGCGGCGCACCACCATGCACGGAATCGCCCAGACCGTTTCGTCATCCTTTCTCTCCTGCCTGCCCTTCCACGGCACGGGCGAACCGCGCACGCGGCCGTAGTCGGAGCGGCGATCGACCGCGCACCATGCCACCGGTTCGTCGTCGAGGTAGCCGACGATGCCGATGGTCTCGGTGGCACGCGGGTCGCCGCAGTGCGTCTCGGCACGGAACAGCGCGGCTCGCTCGTGCTCCGGCATCGGAAAGTAGTCGCCGTCGCCGAGCCGCTCGCGGGTGCAGTGGCAGTGCGCTGCCATGCCCGTGAGGATCGACTGCAGGTCGTCCCAGCTCGCCTCGTTGGCGGGAACGAAGCGCAGCTCACCGTCGAGAGTCATGGGCCCTCCCCTCTGCCGCCCAGCGTACAAACCAGGCGCACGGAGAACTAGCCCGCGAGTTTGCGCAGCGCCGATCCCTTGTGTGCCGCTTCGGCTCCCGTCTTCTCGGACTTCACGATGAACGCGGGCTCGCCAACGGATGCCGTGAAGCGTTGGCCGTCGAACTCGAAGTCCGCGGTCTTCCGCTGTTCCACCGTGCCTCGCGTGCGCCCCTGCGACGTGTTCCACGACACTCGGTCGCCGACCTTCAGCTCTGCCATGGAGCGGACGGTACTCCTCAGTAGGCGATCACCCCGTCCCGGTCGCTGAAGGTGCCGGTCGGGCCCTCGGCGCCGATCGTGGCCATGGCGACCACCGCATCCGTTCCCTCGGTCACGGTCTGCCGCCCGCTGTTGCCGTTGAGGTCGGTAGCGGTATAGCCGGGGTCGATGGTGTTCACGCGCATCGACGGCAGCAGTCTCGAGTATTGGAGGCCGAGCATGATCACCGCGGCCTTGGAGCTCGGGTAGCCGAGTGCCACCACCGAGAATTCGTCGCGCGACGGGTCGGTGACGAAACGCGGGAAGCCGAGACCGCTCGCCACATTGACGATGACCGGGTTGTCTGACGCCGTCAGCAGCGGCAGCGCCGCCTTGGTCACCCGCACGATCGAGTACACATTGGTGTCGAACACCTCGTGGAGCTCGTCGGCACCGAACTCCTCGACCGACGAGTGAGGACCGATGATGCCGGCGTTGTTGATGAGCACGTCGAGGGCGGGCAGCGACGCGATGGCCGCGTCGACGGAGGCCTGGTCGGTCACGTCGAGCCGCACGATGTGGGCACCGAGAGCCTCGGCATCCGTTCCGTTCGCGGTGTCGCGCATGCCGGCGTAGACGGTGTGACCGGCCTCGATCAGGCGGCGAGTGGTTTCGAGTCCGAGGCCCTTGTTGGCACCGGTGATGAGTGTTGTTGTCATGCCTCGAGCCTGCGACGGCGGCGGCGAGACTTGCTGGCACTGCGGGTACCACCCGATGTGCAGGGGCCGAGAGCAGGATGGGGGCATGACAGAGCTCGGAACCGTGCTGCGAGCGTGGCGTGATCGCGTCTCACCTGTGGAGGCCGGTCTTCCGGCCGGCGGCGATCGACGATCCCCGGGACTACGCCGCGAGGAGTTGGCGATGCTGGCCAACCTGAGTGTGGACTACGTCGTGCGGCTCGAGCAGGGGCGGGCGAAGCATCCGTCGGCCCAGGTGTTGGCGTCGCTCGCCCGGGCGTTGAGGCTCACAGAGGAAGAGCGCGATCACCTGTACCGGATGGGCGGCGTGGCCGTGCCGACCCGCACCATGGTGCCCCGGCACGTGACGCCCGGGGTGCAGCACATCGTCGACCGACTGGGCGAGGTGCCGGTCTCGGTGTTCTCGGCCGCCTGGGACACGCTGCTGACCAACGACCTGTGGGTCACGCTGTTCGGCGAGTCGCTTCCCGCCGGAGGGCGAGCGAGCAACCTGCTCTGGAGACAGTTCACCGGGAAGGAATCGCCGGTCAGCTTCAGCGCCGAACACGGCGAGCAGTTCCACCGCGACCTGGTCTGCGACGCGCATGTGGCGGTGACGCGGTATCCGGATGACGTCGCGCTCACCTCACTCGTTGCCGACCTGCGCTCGACGTCGGAGGAGTTCGAGAGGCTTTGGCACTCTGCCGGGTTCGGCGAGCACCGCGAGTCGCGCAAGACTGTGCACAACGCGATCGTCGGCCCGATCAGCTTCGACTGCGACGTGCTCTCCGCGCCCGGCAGCGACCTGAAGATCGTGGTCTACACGGTGATCCCGGGATCGGAGGATGCGGCAAAACTCGACCTCCTCCGCGTGAGCGCGGTACGCACCTTCGCCTGATACCGCGGCCTCACCGCAGCGGGTTCAGCAGCAGCAGTTCGGTGTTCTGGTCTTTCGGCAGGCCGCCGTGGGCGGCGGAATAGCTGAGGTCGTTGAGGGCGAGCTCGCGGTAGAGGGAGCCGAGCGCGGCCTGACTTCCGTCGTCGTAGGACGCCTGGTACGGGGCCGCCGACTCGATCAGGGTGGTGAACAGCGAAAGCGTTCCATCGTGGTTGTCGCAGACCTCGATGATGCGCGCCTGCTGCGGAAACTCGATGTGCGAGGCGGTGTTGATCTCCCAGAACCCCTGCGCGGGCGTCGGGCCGGTCCGCGGCGTGATCGAGTTCGTGTGGGAGTGCCCGTTCACCCAGGCGAGCACGGCGGGATAGCGGTGCAGCATGGCAATGATCTCGGGGCCGAGGTGCCGCATTTCGTCGGGCCGCTCCGGGTCTGGCGTGGGGTTGTCCATCGAGCCGCTGGTGTGGTGGGTGAAGACGACGAACAGCTCACCGGCGCCCGAGCGGAGCACGTTCTCCAGCCAGAGGAACTGGGCATGGCCGAGGGACCCGTGAGTCCAGCCGCCGCGGGTGGTCGAGTCGAGCGCGATGCCGGTGACTCCAGGCGAGATGGGGAACGTGTAGTACGCGATTCCGGCGGCTGCAGCGTCGGGCGTGAAACCGTGGCCGGCGGGTCCCGGGCCGGTGGCGGTGATGTCGAGATGGGCCTGCATGAACCCGGTCGGGGTGAAGGGCGCGCGCCGGGCATCCGCCGTCACCTGCCAGCGTGGGTCGACCGCGATGTCGCGACCGAGACGCTCGTGCCTGTGCGGGCTGAAGCCGGCGCCGAGGGTCGCATTTGCGGCATCCGAGGTGAAGCCGGTGAACTTGGTGGTGCCGGTATAGAGCTCTTCGAGTTGCGACCAGTCCGCGGGGATCGTGCCGCCGATCGAGTCGTCGTGATTGCCGAACACCGAGTACCAGGGTGTCGTCAGCCCCTCGCTCCGGTGCTCGGCGATCACCCGGTCGAAGAAGCCGTCGAGGCGCGGAAAGCCGGCCGCCTTGTACCGGTCGCGCACCGCGAGCTCCGGGTTGTAGTAGAGGGGATCGCCGACGTGCTGTACCCCCTCCCAGTCGGCTGCGGCGCCCGAATTCGCGACGATCGGGCCGCCGCTCATCACCCGCAGAAACCAGTCGAGCTCGAGCGTCTCGCTGTTGTCGGAATTGTCGCCGGTCGACACCACGCAGTCGAAGCGACGCCCGCTGAACGGCCCGACGGCGAGCTCGTTGACCCGGGCGACCAGCTGGGCCGCCGCATGGGTGCCGAGTGTCTCGTGCGGCCGGAAGTAGGGCGGGCAGGTGGCGGCGAGAAACTCGAACCGCATCGGCGACTGGGCGTCGATCATGTGCAGGTCGGTGAACTGCACGATCGAGGCGAGACCGGTGCGGGTGTCGTCCCGCCCGGGTCGGGCGGCAGCCAGCTCCTCGCGCACCACCAGCGGAAGGCCCGGTCCCGCGACCAGGCGGCGATAGCCGACGGATGACGACGCGCTCGCGCTGCTCTCCAGCGTCGTGCCTGCCGTGCTGAACGCTCGCGCCCGTGTCGTTCGAAGGCTGCCCGCGCGGGTCTTCGGCGTGCCGCCGAGGGACAACAGCGCGAGACCACCCACCCCGGCAGCGAGCAGCGAGCGACGGGTGACCTCTGGCACGACGGCCTCTTTCGTCGAAGGAGTACCTCGACTCGGAGCGTGGACTCCGGTCGAGATCACCCTCTCGGCGCCAGTTGGCCGCACAGTGAACAGCGTGACGGTGCGGCCTGAACAGCGGGGCAATCGCGAGTGCCAGCCCCTCGCGCGCACCCAGGTTGGAGGGATACCGTCGAACCCATACGCCGAGCCGACGCGCCCGGGGCTGAGAGGACATCATGAGTGGTGCATTCACGGGCAACGGGTTTTCGGGTTCCACCGGCGGCGGCTGGCCGGGTTCCGCGATCTGGGACGGGCTGGAACAGCTTCGCGGACAGCTCTTCGATCGCACCTCCGGAGTGACGGATGCCCGGCGCGACGTGCGCGCGGCGCTGCTCGTTCTGCTCGGCGAGGGTCCGCTCACCGGCGCCCAGGTCATCCGTGAGATCGAGGAACGCAGCGGAGGTGCCTGGAAGCCGACGCCGGGCGCCGTGTACCCGACCCTCCAACTACTCGTGGACGAGGGCCTGGCTGCCACCCAGGAGGTCGACGAGCGCACCACCTATGCCTTGACCGACGAGGGACACCGAGCGGCCAGCGCCATCACCGCACATCCCGCACCGTGGGAGGGCACGGGCGTGCCGCTCCGCGCGACCGCTCTACCCAAGGCCGGGATCGATCTGGCCCAGGCGACCGCCCTGGTGGCACGGTCGGGCAGCCCCGAGCAGGTCGAGCGCGCGGTCGCCGTGCTCGAGGAGGCGCGGCGCAAGCTGTTCTCGATCCTCGCCCAGGACTGACGAGTGCCCCCTGCACAACGGGCCTCCACCGGGGGCGCGACCGACGTGCGCACCATGCGTGCGCGCTCCCGTCGCATCCTCTGGTTCGCGGCACGCTACCTGGCCCAGACCTGGTGGTTCGAACTCTTCCTGCCCCGCATCGGGCTCGGCCGGGTGGCCGCACGCGGACGATCGGCCCGGCTGCGGCGCATCGCCGAGCACTTCCATTCGCTCGCGGTGGACCTCGGCGGACTCATGATCAAGGTCGGCCAATTCATGTCGTCCCGCCTCGACGTGCTGCCGCCCGAAATCACCAAGGAACTCGAAGGGCTGCAAGACGAAGTGCCCCCGGTGCCGTTCCCCGCAATCCAGGCACTCGCCGAGTCCGAGCTCGGATTGCCCCTTGATCGCGCGTTCGCGTTCGTCGACCCGGTGCCGCTCGCCGCGGCATCCCTCGGTCAGGTGCATCGCGCTCGGCTGTCGGCAACGGATGCCGCGGAGACCGGACTCACCGACGTGGTCGTCAAGATCCAGCGGCCCGGCATCGGCACCATCGTCGACGTCGATCTCGCCGCCCTGCGCCGGGTCGGCGGCTGGCTCAGCCACGTCCACATCGTCTCCGACCGGGTGGATATGCCCGCGCTCGTGGAGGAGTTCGCGATCACCAGCCTCGAGGAGATCGACTACCTGCACGAGGCGGCGAACGGCGAGAGGTTCGCCGCGGAGTTCGCGAGCGATCCGCGGGTGCGCGTGCCGGAGACGGTGTGGGAGCGCACCACTCGGCGCGTGCTGACCATGCAGGATGTCACCGCCATCAAGATCAACGACGTCGACGCGCTGCGGGCGGCCGGCATCGATCCCGCCGACGTCGCCAGCGACTTCGCCGGCGTGATGTTCGACCAGCTGTTCGAACGCGGCTACTTCCACGCCGATCCGCACCCGGGCAACATCTTCATTACCCCGACCGTCGGGGGCGATCGACCGTGGGCGATCACCTTCGTCGACTTCGGAATGATGGGCGAGGTGCCCCCCACGCTGCGGAAGGGCCTGCGCCGCATCCTCATCGCCGCTGCGTCCCGCGATGGCAAGGGAATGGTCGACGGCGTCCGGGACATCGGGGTGCTCCTTCCCTCGGCCGACACCGCCGAGCTCGAGCGGGCGATGACGGCGTTGTTCGCCCGCTTCGGCGGCATGGGCTTCGCGGAGCTGCAGCAGGTCGATCCGCGCGAGTTCCGCGCCTTCGCGACCGAGTTCGGCGACCTGGTGCGCACCCTGCCGGTGCAGTTGCCCGAGAACTTCCTGCTCATCGTGCGCGCGCTGTCGCTGACCTCGGGCATGTGCAGTTCGCTCGACCCGGCCTTCAATATCTGGGATGCCGTGGAGCCGTATTCGGCGAAGCTGATCCGTGAGGAGGGAGGCAACGCCGTTCAGTCGGCGGCCAAGGATGCCCTGGAGACGATACGGATAGCGGCGCGCCTCCCCCGCCGGATCGACGACATCATCACCCACCTCGACGAGGGAAATGTCACCGTTCAGACGCCGAGACTCGATCGTCGCCTGACCAGTCTCGAGCGCACGGCGAGGCGGGTCGTGTCGGCCGTACTCTTCGCCGGGCTGCTGATCGGCGGCATCCTGCTGCGAACCGCGGATGTCGGGTTCGGCACGGTGCTGATGGTCGCGTCTGCGCTCCCCCTGCTGCACGCGGTCTTCGCGGGCGCCTTCGCGAAGCGCGGGCCGCTCGGCTAGGCGGTCTCCCCCTCCCTCCTCGAGCATCCATGCCGTCTACCCGACGGCGAAGTCCGCCGGGCAAGAATCCGTCAGCCGGAGATCTCACCGCGGACGTGCCCGTGATCGCTCGGTGCGCCCACGGAACCGCGGTGCACCAGCGGCATCGGCACGACGACATCCTGCATCTCTCGATGCCCCAACACCATCTCCACGCCAATCCGAGCCATCTCTTCGTAAGGCAGACGAGCGGTGGTCAGACCCGGGCGGAGATAACCGGCCAGCTCCTCGTCGTCGAACGAGATGACGGAGACATCCTGCGGCACGCGCCTCCCCAGCTCGCTGAGCGCTTGATAGATACCAAACGCGACGTTGTCGTTGCCGGCCAGCAGCGCCGTCAGGTCGGGATGCTCGCGAAGCAGAGCCAGAGCAGCGTCATGGCCGATCGAGGGGCTCCACCCTGGCAGCTGCACGGTCTGGGTTTGGATTCCGAATTCGCGACACGACTCTCGGATAGCGGCAAACCGAAGACCCACGGTCACGCTCTTCGTCGGGTCGACCTCGACATCGGGAATCTCTCCGATGACGCCGATCCGGCGGTGGCCAGCCTTCGCCAACTCTGCCACCACGGTTCGGCCGGC
>JBEVGK010000241.1:0-7295 GCA_040511795.1 Lacisediminihabitans sp.
CCTCGGGCGCGTGGGCTCGGCCTTTCAGGTAGGCATAGGTGGTCTGGTCGGGGGCGACCATGCCGGCGCGCGCACCCGCCTCGATCGACATGTTGCAGATCGTCATGCGGCCCTCCATGGAGAGCGAACGGATGGCGCTGCCGCGGAACTCGAGCACGTAGCCCTGGCCGCCGCCGGTGCCGATCTGCGCGATGACCGCGAGGATGATGTCTTTAGCCGTCACCCCGGGGCGCAGCTGACCTTCGACGGTGATCGCCATCGTCTTGAAGGGCTTGAGCGGCAGAGTCTGGGTCGCGAGCACGTGCTCGACCTCGCTGGTGCCGATGCCGAACGCCATGGCCCCGAAAGCGCCGTGGGTGGAGGTGTGCGAGTCGCCGCAGACGACGGTGATGCCGGGCATGGTCAGGCCGAGCTGCGGGCCGACGACATGAACGATGCCCTGCTCGATGTCGCCGAGCGGGTGCAGTCGCACGCCGAACTCCTCGCAGTTGCGACGCAGGGTCTCGATCTGGGTGCGGCTGGTGAGGTCGGCGATCGGCTTGTCGATCGCGAGCGTCGGGGTGTTGTGGTCCTCGGTGGCGATCGTGAGATCGAGGCGGCGCACCGGGCGGCCGGCCTGACGGAGTCCGTCGAAGGCCTGCGGGCTGGTGACCTCGTGCACGAGGTGCAGGTCGATGTAGATCAGGTCGGGGTTGCCGTCTTCGCCCTTGACGACGAGGTGGTCATCCCACACCTTTTCTGCCAGGGTGCGGGCCTTCTCGGTGCCGGTGCGCGGGCGTGTATCTGTCTCGTTATTCATGGTGCTGTCTCCTACGGAAAACGATGGTCAGCCAACGAAGAACCCCGCGACGAGGGAGGCCTGAGAACTAGGACTCGTCGCGGCCACGAAGGAGAAGCAGACCGGAAAACACGTTTTCAGGCTAACACCGTTTGCGGCGCGGTCAGGGAATGCGACTCAGCCGTGCTCGACCCGCACGATGTACTCGCCCAGCTCGAGTTCCGCACCCGCGGGCACGGCGGCCCGCCGCCCGGGCTCGACATCGACCACGGAGGCATCCGGCTCCACGATGTAGATGCCGTTGGTGGAGTCGAGGTCGTGCACCCAGAGCACGTCGTCCTCCACCTCGAGCAGGGCGTGGGTCTTGGAGAGCGACTTGGCGGGGTCATCCACGGCCAGCAGCTCGGCGTCCTGGCGTTCTGCGGTGCGCGCCGGGTTGCGGCCGATGTAGAGCGCCCCGGCGATCGGCACGATCTGCCCGCTGCGCGGAAGGATGATGCGCCAGGTCGCTGTTGCCGGTGCTTTCGGCGCCACTCGCGTCTCGCCGGCATCCGGTTCTGCCACGACGCGCGCGACCGGAATTCCCGGCACGACCGGGAAGAAGACGATCTCGCCCGGTTCGGCCGCCGGCGTCGGAACCCGCTCTACCCTCGGCGCCGAGACCCGGAGCGTGCCGGAGTCGACGATGCCCGGCGGCAGGGTGATGAAGGTGCCGGTGCCGGTGTCGACGACGGTCTCGTCGTGCGTCTCCTCCACTGCCGGCGACGGAGCGGGTCCGGGCGGCGGCGTGGAGATGAGGAACGGGTTATCGTCGTTCGGCACCGGTCCCCCTCCGCGCTGATCGGGATCGACTCCCGCTTAGGCGAGCAATGCTAACGCACCCGCACCGACCAGCAGGCTCGGGCGCCGCTCACATCATTCAGGAGGTGCTGGTGCCAGCGGTGCTCGAGGGGCGGATGCTGCGCACTCCCGCATCACCTGTCCCTCGCGCACCGCGACCTCCTGAATTACGAGAAGAGGAGGACGGTGCCGGAGAGGAGGTGCCGGGCCGGCGGTAGCGGAACGCGGCGATGATGCGGCGCAGACGGCCGGCGGAGGTCAGCGAGGCTGCGGTAGCGGCATCCATCGCCTGCCAGAGCTCAGACACCGTCTCCTCGGGCACGTCACCGCCGGCGAACACGGCAGTGTCGACCCGGGTCGCGAGCGGAACCAATCCCGCTTCGGGCAGCGCGAGACCCTCCTCTGCCGCCTGCGCGCCGATCGCCGTCGCGGCCTGGACGCGCGTCGCCCGCGCTGGCACGGCGATGCCGAGTTCACCGAAGCGGTCTTGAAGCTCATCCCAGGCTCCGGCCGCCTGCCGATCGCCCGCACCACCGTTTCGCCGGCGGGCACGACGGCGACGCTTGATCGCGGCGATGACCAGGAACGGGAGGAAGTAGGCGAGCAGAAGCAGCAGCACGATGCCCCCGGTGATCGACGCCCAGAGCGGAAGCGCGAAGGCCGGTGCCTTGTCTTTCGGATTCTTGTCGCTGATCTTGACCGGGGTGAGCACCTCGTCCTGCTTCTGGTTGGTGCTCGGCGGCTGTCGCACCTGCGGCTGCGGCTCGATCTTGGGCTTCGTCGTCTGCTCTTTCGGGGCATCCGTCTTGGTCGGTGTCGGGTTGAAGGGCACCCAGCCGACACCGGCGAAGGCGACCTCGACCCACGCTGTCACGTCCTTGCCCGTAACCGTGACCGACTTCGGTCCATCCGCGACCTTGGGCGCGAAGCCCATCACCACGCGCGCCGGGTAGCCGAAGTGATCGGCCATGAGGGCGAACGCGGAGGCGTACTGCTCCTCGTCGCCGACCATCGGCTCCTTGGTGAACAGCTCCGAGATGCGGTCGGCACCCTCGCCGGCCCGGGACGAGACGGGGTCGGAGGCGAGCCCGTGGCTGAGGTAGCCGATCGTCTTGAGCGAGCGTTCGATGTTGCGCAGCTGCTGGATCGAGGTCTTCGCACCACCCGCGTACTCCTCGGCCTTCGCCGCGACCACGTCGGGCACGTTGGTGACCGGCGGCATCCGCAGGTCTGCGGTGGGCACCTTGGCGAGCTTCTTGTCGTTCGGGATGGACGGGGTGTCGACCCCCACCGTGTAGACGAGCCCTTTGGCCACACCACTGGTCACCGCCGTGGTGCCGGTGGTGGTGTTGATCCGCACCGTCGTGGTGGGGTCGGTGCCGGTGAAGCTGTCGAAGTCGAGCGTCGCGGGGCTCTGGGCGTTCGGCAGCCAGACATCCTTGTATGCGCCGATGGTGAAGGTGAGCTGTGCGGTACCGCCCGGCGTGAAGAGCGCGGGCTCGGGGATGGTGCGGCCCAAGAGCTCGAAGGTGCCGGAGCCGTCGGTCTGCACGTCGGGTCCGGCGACGCTCCACACCTGCCCGTCGTAGCTGTCCATCGTGGCCATGCGGATCTTCTGCCCGCTCTCGAGCCCCTGCACGGTGAAGAGGTCGGTCTTCTCGAGCTTCTTGGTGAAGTTGCGGTATCCGGCGAGCGGGCTCGGGTACTGCAACGGGTCGAACGGCGGGCTGACCTCCTGGCGCAGCACGAAGCGCGACTGGGCGGGCGGGGCCAGCAGGATGCCGCCGACTCCCCCGATCACGACGGCGCCGACCACCACGATCGCCACGCCGACCAGCTTGCGCCTGCGCACGGCGCCCTCGACGGTAATGGCCTGCACGCCGGCGGCACGGCGGCGCCAGCCGAGCCAGACGAGCGCGACGGCGGCGAAGGCCACGCCGCGGATGCCCGCGAAATACGGCTGGTCGGTGCCGAGCAGGATGCCGGCCAGGTAGAGCAGCACCGGCGCGATCAGCAGCACTGCCGCCCGCAGCGGCGTGCGCTTCGTGCGCGGCAGCCAGCGCAGCGCGAGCGAGACACAGACCAGCGTCACCAGCCAGGTCGCGACGTACGGCACGACCGCGATGTAGGCCGGCGCCTCGACCGGGGTCTGCAGCGTGACGATGTCCGACCACCCGAAGACCGCGCCCTGCAGGAGCCCGGCGAGCGTGACGCCGGTCGGCAGCACCCCGAACAGGCTGTGCGCGGGCATGGTGAGCGGCGAACCGAAGATCAGATACGCCGCGACCGCCGCGAGGATGGTCGGCAGGATGCTGAGCCGCAGCAGCACGCAGGCGATCGCGACCGCAGTGCCGACGACGATGCCGCCAAGACCCGCCAGCAGGTAGTTGTAGGGTCCGAAGGCCGGCTCGAACCCCGCGATGGCGATCAGGCTGAGGAGCACCAGGACGCCGACATCCGTCCACTGCGTGCGCGTGATCGCGCCGAGTCGGTTCGCCCCGGCCCGGGTTGTGGTTGCTGCCGTCGCGCTCATCGACCGGTCCGATCGAGGATCGCGGGCAGGTCGCGCAGGTTACCGACCGTCGCCATCATGGTGCCGCCGACCTTGGCGAGCGAGGCAGGACTGCCGAGCTGCACGCGCACGGCGATGAGCACCGTGTCTTGGTTGTACAGCGTCGAGACCGAACGGATCTCGTGCGCGGAGACCTGCGAGCCGACGACGATGATCGCGAGCGACGGGATCGGGAGCTTGCGCGTGCTGGTGCGGATGAAGTCGCGCAGCGTCGGGAATTCGGCACTGACCGGCTCGATGCGGCAGGAGTCGTCGAGCAGCGCGGTGACCGAGCGGTTGCGCAACGACGCCTTCTCCCACAGCACGTCGAGGTTCGTCTTCTCGCGGATCACCTGGCAGCCGATCGATGCCATCACCGAGATGGCGAGCTCGAACTCGTCTTCCGAGGCGTAGTGACTGGTCTCGGCGCTCTGCGCCAGCAGCAGCTGCGAGCGACGCGTCTCGGTGTACTGCCGCACCATCAGCTGCCCGGTGCGGGCGGACGTGCGCCAGTGCACATTACGGATGTCATCGCCCGGCTCGTACTGGCGGAGTGCGTGGAATGCCAGGTCGCTGTTGGTGATCACGGCGCTGGACTGACCCTCGAGGTCGCGCACCAGTCCGCGGGCGGTCGCGAGCAGTCGCGTGGTCTGCGGGTGCACGAACAGCTCGACCTGGTCCGTCCAGCTGACGGTGCGACGCACGAGCCCGAGCTGGTCGCCGCGCACCGAGATGGCGGGGCCCGCGAGGATCAGCGCGCGCCGATGTGTCGGCATGGCGAAGAGCTCTTCACTCTCGGCGCCGGGCGCAAGCCGGGGCACCATGAACTCGGCGACACCGGTGCCGACGGGAAGCTCCATGCGGGTCGGCAGCAACGGCTTCCTCCCGGAGTTGGTGACGAGCATCCGCCCGAGCGCGCGATTGCCGGCCACCACACGGCGAGGGTTGAGCTCGATGAGCACGCTGTAGGTGGCGCGGCCGAAGACGAAGCACACCGCGATGAGGAAGCCGGCGAGCAGGGTCGCGCCGAGGAAGGTGAACTCCGCCCACCCGAGCGCGCCGCTGATCACGAACGACGCCGCGGCGGTCGCCAGCACTATCCAGCCGACGGTACTGACCGAACGGATGCCGGGGCCGATCCAGCGCCAGATAGTGCGCGCAGTAGGTCCGGCCAGCCCGACCAGCCGACGCAGCCCGCCGAGGACCGCATCCCGCAGCTGCCGCAGGGCGAGCAGGGACTGTGACGGCCTGCGCGGCGCGCGCTCGGCAGCACGACGACCGGCGGCCGGCGGCGCGGCAGGCCCAGTGACTGGCGGGCTGGCGGTCTGCGTCATGCTGCGGGTGTCATCCGGTTCGGTAGTCGTGGATTCGGTGTGGCCGTCGGGTGTGGGCTCAGGCCGCGCGGTAGGCGGGCGGCTCGATACCGGCCAGCGCGCGCTCCACGATCTGAATGCCGGTCACCCCGGCGAAGTCAGACTCGGGGTCGACGATGATGCGGTGCGCGAGCACCGGAACGGCGAGTTCCCGCACGTCGTCGGGGGTGACGAAGGTGCGGTTGTTGGCGATCGCCCAGGTCTTCACCGCGCGAGCGAGCGCCAGGCCGCCGCGGATGCTCACGCCGAGCGCCGAGTCCTTGTCGGCCCGGGTCGCGGTGATGATCTCGCTCACGTAGCCCATCACCGATTCGTCGACATAGACCTCGCTCGCGAGCTTCGCCATCGCGACGACCGAGTCGGAGGCGATGATCGGCTGGATCTGGGATGCGCGCGCCCGGTTGGACGAGTCCATGAACAGCGCGACGGTCGTCGCGTGGTCAGGGTAGCCGAGGGAGGTCTTGATCAGGAAGCGGTCGAGCTGCGCCTCCGGCAGCGAGTAGGTTCCGGCCTGCTCGACCGGGTTCTGGGTGGCGATCACCACGAACGGCGCCCCGACCGGGTGCGGTGTGCCGTCCACCGTGACGATTCCCTCCTCCATCACCTCGAGGAGAGCCGACTGGGTCTTCGGGCTCGCGCGATTGATCTCGTCGGCGAGCACTACAGAGGCGAAGATCGGACCAGGGTGGAACTCGAAGCGCCCGCTGCTCTGGTCGTAGATCGTGACGCCGGTGACGTCGGACGGCAGCAGGTCCGGGGTGAACTGGATGCGCGAGTTGGTGCCGTCCACCGTGTTCGCCAGCGCCTTGGCGAGCACCGTCTTGCCGGTGCCCGGCACGTCTTCGAGCAGCACATGACCGTCGGACAGCATCGCCGTCAGCACCAGACGGATGCTGTGCTCCTTACCGAGGATCGCCTTGTCGATGTTCGCCACGAGTTGCGAGAACGCGTTCGCGAACCAGTCGGCCTGCTCTTGGGTTACGGGCATTGCGTGCCTTTCGGGATCACTGATTGAAATTAGAGGTATTGCTGGTGACGCCGTCGACCTTCACGTACGTTCCGTCGAAGCCGCAGAATCTTCCGCTCACGTAGTGATCACCGGTGAAGTCGTCACTGGTGTCGGGGCCGTTGCAGAAGAATTCGATGTGGTGAGAATTGGTCGTGAAGTTCTTCAGCGTGACGTCGTAGAGATGGCAGTCGGAGGAGTAATCGCACGAGCCGCCGACCTGATGACCAGGACCCGGCTTGAGCACCACCTCTCTGGGCGGAGGGGGCGGCGAATCGACAGTCACGCTCTTCTCTGCTGTCGACGGACCAGATTTGTTGCTGCCGTCGTTAACCGCATAGACGCTGAAAGTATGGGGCCCAGCACCCTGACTTCCCTTGGAGACCGTCGTCGACTTCGTCGTACCCGCGGAACCGTCGTAACTGTAGTGATAAGTGACGGATCCACCGCCGGTGTTGGACGGTGCCCCCCAGCTGAAGGTGACCGTCGCTGGTGCGTCGCCGGATTTCGATCCGGTGAGACCGGTCGGCGCACTCGGAGTTCCGTAGGGGGTAACTGATTTGCTGTCCCCGGAAGATTGGCTGTCACCGTCCTTGTTGGTAGCCACGACGGTGAAGGTGTAGTCAGTGCCGTTGGTCAATCCAGTGACGGTGATCGACCCTGCGGCCGATGACGTAGCTGTCTTGTTCCCAGGATGCGAGGTCACGGTGTATTTAGTGATCGACAATCCGTGTTCATCGGTTCCGC
>JBEVGK010000242.1:0-5243 GCA_040511795.1 Lacisediminihabitans sp.
TGCCGCGACCCGACCGAGCACCGTTCGCGCGGCCGCGACCGAGATCTGCTGACCGATCATCGTGCGGAACAGCGCCTCGTCGGGGTCCAGCGTGCCGGGCAGCCGGATGCCGGGGCGCGCGACGATCAGCGGAGCGAGCGCCTCGTCCCGGCCGAGAGCGGCATCGATGGCGGCGGAGTCGGCATCGAGGTCGAGCAGACGCCGCACCCGCGCGACGGCCGTACCGAGGTCGGCGAGCGAGGCCAGCCGAAGGGTGGCCTCGACGCAGTCGGGCGTGCCCGTGCCCGTGCTCGTGCTCGTGCCCGTGCTCGAGGTCAGGCGCAGGTCGATTTCGGCGATGCCTCCCGGCAGGCGAACGAGCCTGCGGAAGGACGTGTCATCCCCGTGCTCGATTCCGGCCAGCGCGTGATCGGCGAGAAATCGCATCAGACCCGCACCGTCGAACGGCGGCCGCACCGGGAGTCGCAGCGTCACCGTCGTGCCCGTGCCCGTGCCCGTGCCCGTGCCCGTGCCCGTGCTCGTGCCCGAAACCCCAGGGTCCGCGAGTCCCGGGCGCACCCGTGGCGCATCCCGAACGTCCACTGGCCGCCGTGCCCGCAGGGCACTCGGCGTGGTCTCGTACACCGCTCGCACCGTGTCGTTGAACTGACGGATGCTGGCGAAGCCGGCCGCGAAGGCCACCTCCGCAATCGACAGCTCCGTTCCGACCAACAGGCTGCGCGCAGTCTGCGCCCGATGCGCTCGCGCGAGAGCGAGCGGCCCTGCACCGAGCTCTGCGGTGAGCACGCGTGCCAGGTGGCGGCTGGTGTAGCCGAGGCGGTGGGCGAGCCCCGATACGCCCTCGCGCTCGACCGTGCCGTCCGCTATGAGGCGCATTGCACGCGAGGCCAGGTCGTCGCGGAGGTTCCACTCCGGCGAACCGGGCACGGCATCCGGAAGACAGCGCTTGCAGGCCCGAAGCCCTGCCTCGTGGGCGGCGGCGGCGGTGCGGTAGAAGGTGACGTTCTGCGGCTTCGGTGTCATCGCCGGACAGCTCGGTCGGCAATAGATGCCGGTGGAATGCACGCCGGTGATGAACTGCCCGTCGAAGCGAGCATCGCGCGACGACATGGCGCGATAGCGCTCGGCGAAGCGGGAATCGCTGCTGTCGATGGCGGAGGAGGGGGTGCTCACCCCTCCACTCTCACATGCGCCGAGGACATCCACCGGCGGAAATCGGACATGACTGCGGCCGCGATAGCCTGGGCCGATGAACAGCAGTTCCCCGGGCACGAGCGTCACCATCGTCGGCAGCGCCAACATGGACATCGTCTTCGGCGTCGAGCGCATCCCGGGGCCGGGTGAGACCCTGCTGGCAACGTCCGCGGCGAAGTATCCCGGCGGCAAGGGCCTCAACCAGGCCGTCGCCGCGGCCCGCGCCGGAGCCCCGACCGGGTTCATCGGCGCGGTCGGAAACGACGACCACGGCGAACAGCTGCTGGCGACGATGGCCGACGACGGGATCGAGACCGCCCTGGTGCGCCGCAGCGCCGCGGACACCGGCCAGGCCCTCATCATGGTCGACGCCCGGGCCGAGAACGCGATCGTCGTCTCGTCCGGGGCGAACGCGGATGTCGTCGCGCTCACCGATCCCGAACGCACCCACCTGCGGGCCGCCGGCGTGCTGCTCATGCAGCTCGAGGTGCCGCTCGACACCGTGCGCGAGGCGGCCTCCGTCGCTCACGCTGCCGGCGTCACCGTCATGCTCAACGCCGCCCCGGCGCGCGACCTGCCCGCGGAACTCCTCGCCGACCTCGACGTGCTGATCGTGAACGAGCACGAGGCCTGCCTGCTGGGCCGGTCCGATGAACTGGCCGCGGCATCTGCGACCCTGGCGGCGCAGGTACCGCGGCTGATCGTGACGCTGGGGTCCGCGGGTTCGGTGCTCTACGAGCACGGCGCCGAGCTGACCCGGGTACCCGCGCCGCGGGTGACCGCGGTCGACACCACCGGCGCGGGCGACACCTTCTGCGGCGCCTTCGCCGCGGCGATCGCCACGGGAGTCGGCTTCGCGCCAGCGGCGGAGTTCGCGACGGTCGCCGCCGCCCTGTCGGTGCAGGCGGTCGGTGCGGTGCCGTCGATTCCGTTCCTGACTGCCATCGAGGAGGCACGAGCGTGAGCGCCGCAGCCGCTGCAGCCCGGGCAGCCAACGCAGCCCTCGAGGCCCTTGCTGCCGCGCTCGGGGACGCGCTGAGCGTCGATCCCGCCGACCTCGCCCCGCTTACCGCAGACAAGTCGGGTCACGACTCCCGCAGCCTGCCCCTCGGCCTGGTCACCGCCCGGAGCATCGCGGATGTCCAGAGCACGCTGCGGATCGCCAGCGAATATCGCATCCCCGTCGTTCCCCGCGGCGCGGGCACGGGGCTGGCCGGTGGTGCGATCGCGAGTGCCGGTCAACTGGTGCTGTCCACGCTCGCGATGAATCGCATCCTCGAGGTCTCGATCGCCGACGAACTCGCCGTGGTCGAGCCCGGAATCATCAACGCCGACCTCAACGCGGAATTGGCGAAGCTCGGCCTCTGGTTCGCTCCAGATCCGGCGAGCAAGGCCATCTCGACGGTCGGCGGAAACATCGCCACCAACGCCGGAGGTCTGCTCTGCGCCAAGTACGGCGTGACCCGCGAAGCGGTGCTCGGGCTGAAAGTCGTGCTCGCGGACGGACGGATGCTCGAACTCGGGCACCGCAGCGTGAAGGGTGTCACGGGCCTCGACCTGACCGCCCTCGTGATCGGCTCGGAGGGCACGCTCGGGGTGATCGTCGAGGCGACGGTCAAGCTGCGCCCGCTGCCCACCGGCACGGTGGCGACCATCGCCGCCTACTTTGCCGACGTGACGGCGGCCGCGGCGGCCTCCGCCGCGATCACGGCCGCCGGGCTCCGGCCCGCGGCGATGGAGTTGCTCGACGCGCGGTCACTGCTCTCGATCGACCGCTACCTCGGTCTGAGTGGTGCGGGTGTGAGTCTCGCCGAGCGCGGGACGGCGCTGCTGCTGGTGCAGACGGATGGCGCGGCGAGCGAGGCCGAGGCTGCATCCGCGCTGCAGCTCATCGAGGGGCTGGGTGGCGACGCCGAGCTCAGCTATGACGCGACGACGGGGGAGGAACTGTTCGCGATCAGGCGAGCCTTCCACCCGGCGCTCGAGGCGGAGGGCACCGTGCTGATCGAGGATGTGGCGGTGCCGCGCAGCGCGCTCCCGGCCATGTTCGCTGCCATCACCGAGATCGAGGAGCGGTACGACATCCCGATCCCGACGGTGGCACATGCCGGTGACGGCAACCTGCACCCGAACTTCGTCTACACGCCCGGACCCGACGGCGAGGTGCCGGAGCTCATCTGGCAGGCGGCGGATGACATGTTCCGCGCCGCCCTCGCGCTCGGCGGCACGCTCTCGGGCGAACACGGCATCGGAATCCTCAAGCGGCGCTGGCTGGCCGACGAGCTGGGCGACGACCAGCTCGCACTTCAGCAGCAGATCAGGGCCGTGTTCGACCCGCTCGGGATCCTCAACCCGGGCAAGGCCTGACCCGGCCAAGCACGCTGACCGGTCCGGTAGCCCGGCTCAGCTGGTGGCCGGAGCGGCAGCGAGCGACGCGCGGCGGGAGCGGGCGCTGGCGATGCCGAGCGCGCTGGCGAGCAGACAGACACCGGCGATGATCGGGGCCCAGACGTCTACGGCCAGGGCGAGACCGATTCCGGTCGCCGTCAGCCCGATGGCAACGGCCGCGAGCCCCTGAGCCAGGTAGGCCACCAGATATACCGCCGAGAGGGTCTGCGCGCGGTGGCTGTTCGGTGCGTGCCGGTTGACCAGTCCGAGGCCGCCGTTGAACAGCAGCCCGTAGCCGATTCCCGCGGCGACCGAGGCGAGGATGAAGACGGGTAGTGACGCCAGCGCGGCGGAGACGGCGATCAGTCCCATGCCGAGCGCGGTGGTGACCCCGCCCGATCCGATCGACACGGTCGGACTGAGTCGACGACCGAGGATCGCGCTCACCCCGATGGCGACGGCGGACACCGCGATCACGGTGCCGGCGACGAAGGCATCGGTGGTGCCGATGAGCTGCTTGGCTATCTGCGAGCCGAGCGACAGGATGAGGGCGCCCATCGTGAAGCCGGCGGTGATCGCGAGCGCCGAGGTCGCAACGACCAGGCCGAGACCCTTCGGCACGGCGATGCCGCGCGGTCGCCAGCGACCCGCCGGTTCTGTGCCCGCCACGTGGCGGGGCATGAAGACGACCATCGTGAGCACGGCGAGCGTGAGCACGAACAGCACCCAGTAGGCCAGGCGCGACGGGAACGGCAGGTATTGCACGAGCGCGCCGCCGACGATGGTGGCGAGGGCCAGACCGGTGGCGGTGGCGGCGGTGTTGATCGAACTGGCGCGGCCGGCGGTGCTTCCCCTGCTGAACTCCACCATCGCCGCGCTCGCCGGTGCCATGGCCAGGCCGACCCCGAATCCCTGGAAGACCCGTCCGACGAACAGCCAGGAGACATCCGGTGCGAGGGCGAAGACCAGGATGCCGAGCGCCATGGCGGCGAGCCCGGCGAGAAGCGTCGCTCGCCGACCCACGTAGTCGGAGATGCCGCCGAAGATGATCAGGGTGACGACGAGGGTGATCGGATACACGGCGAAGATCGCGGTGATCACGATCGGGGTGAGTGCCCACTCGGCGACGTAGACCGGGTAGATGATCGAGGGTGCGCCGCTGGCCCAGAGGGCGATGACGACGACCGCCGCGGCGGCCCAGAAGCTTGCCCGCGTGCTGAGCACTCGGCGGGCTCTGCCGGGCCCGGGTGCTGCGCTCGTGGGTGCGGGGGATTCGTGCATGGACACTCCCGGGATTGGCCGCGATGACATCGCGCGCTCGCAGTGCGGGACTCCGTCGACCACGCTTGGAAAAGCCAACCTAGCATGGATGTCCGCACCACAGTTGGTTTTACAGATTCAGCCGTAGGCTGTGAGACATGCCCACGAGCTCATCCGACACCAGCACCAGCACCAGCACGCAGACCGGCGCCGTCAGCGCCGCCCGCTGTTCGATCGCGCGCAGTCTCGAGGTGCTCGGCGAGAAGTGGTCGCTGCTCATCGTGCGCGAGGCCTTTTGGGGGCGTACCCGCTTCTCCGAATTCCGGGACACGCTAGGTGTCTCGTCCGACATCCTCACCGATCGTCTCGGCACCCTGGTCGACGCGGGAGTATTGCACCGG
>JBEVGK010000243.1:0-5116 GCA_040511795.1 Lacisediminihabitans sp.
GGTCGTGCCAGCCGGCGCCTAACGCCGCGGGTTCCCAGCGCAACGCGAGCGTGTAGGTGTTGAACGGTGGAAACGGCCCGAGTCGTCGAGATCCGACCGCGGTACAGGCCAGAAGCCCCGAGCAGGAGACGGCTTCGAGTTCGCCGGGGCTGGGCGGTGTGGACTGGACCGACCAGCTCGTCCCATTCCAAACCTCGACGAGCGGTACCGGGGGCAGTGGCGGCGGATGCAATTGAAAAAACTCGCCCATGGTGCCGACCGCGAAGCAGAACCTCGGCCACGGACACGAGACGCCGCTCAGGCGGCCGTCTTCCCCGAGGTCCGGGGTGGGCACAATCTGCCAGCTCGTTCCATCCCAGCGCTCGGCAAGCGGCTTCTCGGCCAGACCACTAAAGCTCACAGATGATCCCACGGCGATGCACGAATTCGCAGACGAGCAGTCGACCGCCTGGAGGCTGCTGACATCGGCTCCTTCCACGCTGGGGGTCGGCGAGACGGTCCACGCCGCCGACGCGACCGAGGGCGCGAGCGCGAGCGCCGCGAAATAGGTGAGGGCGGCCGCGCCGTCGGGTAGCTGGTGCGAGACGAATCCGCGGCTGAACGACCGCAGCACGAGCTTCCAGGCCGGGCGCGTGAGGCGAAGACCGGCTCCGGAGTTCATCGACGTGGCCATCCGTGCCTCTCGGGTTCGGGCATCCGCCCAGGAACGGTTGTTACTTCTTCTGCTCGTCTTCGAGCGAACGCTTGTATGCCCGCTCGGCCTTGATGCGGGCGTTCTCCTCCATGACCGCGGCATGGGTTGCACGCTCCTGCACCAGCCAGGCCGGGGGAGCCTGCAGCAGAGCGGAGATCTCGTCGGTGGTCATGACATCGCTGACGCCGCTCCGGGCGAGACCGGAGTTGGAGATGCCGAGCTTGTGGGCGACGACATCCCGCGGGTGCGGACCGTTCTTGCGCAGCTCGACCAACCACTCCGGCGGGGTGGCGTTCAGCTCGTTGAACTGCTCGCGGGTGACCGACGACTCCTGAAACTCTGCGGGTGTCGCGGGCAGATAGACCCCGAGCTTCTGGGCGGCCGTCGAGGCCTTCATGGTCTGGGGTGATTTCGCCGAGGTCATCCGACCAGCGTAGCCTGAGAGCCCTGTCGACCCGCCGGGACGGCCAGGCTGGAGGACGACCGGATGGATGCCGAACGCTTCACGATCGCGTTCGTGGCCGGGGTGACGCTGACCCGGTGGACGTCCGCGTGGCAGGAGCGGCACGCATCCGTTCCCCTCGGTTTCGTGCCGACCCTCGAGGGCGACCAGCTCGACGCCCTGCGGGCGGGCGACGCCGACATCGCGTTCGTGCGTCTGCCGATCGACTCCGAGGGGCTCAGCGTGATTCCGCTGTATGCCGAGCAGCCGATGGTCGTCGTGCAGAAGGGCCACGTGATCGAGGCGACGGATGCCGTCACCCTCGCCGACCTGGATGGCGAGCTGCGGGTCGACGAGAGCCTCCCCCCGACGGATGCCGTGGAGCTGGTGGCCGCGGCCGGCGGCATCGTGCTGCTTCCGCAATCGGTGGCACGGCTCACCGCCCGCAAGGACGTGGTCGCCCGCCCGGTGACCGACGCCCCCGAGACCCGGATCGCGCTGGTGTGGCGTGCCGATGACACGACACCCGAGATCGAGGAGTTCGTCGGCATCGTGCGCGGGCGTACGGCGAACAGTTCGCGCTCCGCCCAGCCGGAGCCTGCATCAGAGAAGAAGGCCGCGCCGAAGAAGGCGCCCCCCAAGCCCGCGACCAAGAAGGCCAAGCCGATCACCGGTCGCACGCGCCCACGCAAGCCGCGCCGGCGCTGACCGAACGCGGCCGGGTACGAGGAGCGGCTACTCGACCGGGGCGGCGACCGCCCGACGGCTACGCCACCACGTGACGATGCCGGCGATGATCCCGGCCAGGATGAACGCCCCGCCGATCGCGTACGCCGCCGACTTCACCGCCGGGATGCTCGCCGCGAAGTATCCCGTCACGGTGAGCAGCACGCCCCAGGCCAGCGCACCCGTGACGTTCGCGGTGACGAACCGCAGGTAGTGCATGCGCGCGATGCCGGCAACGGGCGGAACGAACACCCGCCCCCAGGGGATGAACCGCGCGACGACCACCGCCCACCAGCCGAGTGCGGCGTAGAAACGCTCGGCTCGGGCGACCCCGCGCTGAACCCACGCACCGCGGCGGCGGTCCAGATACGGGCGCCCGAAGCGCTGGCCGAGGAGAAACCCGACCTGGTCGCCGAGGAACGCCGCGATTCCGACGCCGATGGCCAGCACCCAGATATTGAGGCTCGCCGAGGTCGCGGCCAGGATCCCGGCCGCGAACAGCAGCGAGTCGCCGGTGACGAAGGGGATGAACACCCCGATGAACAGTCCGGTTCCCGCGAACACGAGACCCCAGACGATCAGGTAGAACAACACCGGCCCGACGGCCTCGAACCAGCTCGTTACCTGCCCGTCGAGGGCGGCGAGGCGCAGCATCCGTCGTCCTTCGTCGTGCTCGTGGGCTAGTCGTTCGACCCCGGGAAGGCGATGGATGCCGCCCGCTCGGCCAGGCGGCGCTGCACAGCCGCCTGTGCCTCCGCGATCACCTCGGGCGCGAGGGGGGCGTTCTGGTGCTCATTGGTGCCGTGGTACTCGGCGATGTAGTCGTCGAGCGCCGGGCCGGACTCCCAGGAGGTGATGAGGCAGTAGCGCGGCGCGGAGCCCTGGTGCCAGACCGCGTGCCAGAAGCGCTGCGTGTCGACGATGATCTGCGCCCCGGCGGGAAGCGGCAGGCGGATCTCGCTCGACGGGTCGAAGCGGTCCTCCCGCAGCACGATGTAGGAGTCCGGGTCGTCCGTGAGGTTGAAGAATCCGCGCACGATCCAGCCCGACTCGTCGGGGTTGAGGCGGTTGTTGTCGTCCTGGTGCAGGTTGTAGAGGGTCTCGGTGTAGTCGTTCGGCTGCAGCTCGATCACGCGGCAGCGGCCGATGTTGGCACCGGGCTCCTTGGCTCGCTCGACCAGGTGCGGGGCCTTCTCGACCTGCGACATGATCCAGACGCCGTCTTTGTCGGTGCGCGGCGGAACGCTGTTCCAGAATCCGTTGACCTCGATCTCCCCGTTGGCGCTGGCGAGCGGGGCGAAGCGGGTGTCGCCCGACGATTTCCAGTCGACGTACTCGAGGGCGAGCCATTCCTGGGGGTCGGCAGCCTGGTCGTACCGATCGAGGATGACGTATCCCTTGTCGTCGAGCAGGGCGGATTTCACGTAGCTCATTCGAGCCCCTTCGAGTACGAGAACCAGTACGTTTTTGCTGGCTCAACTTAGGCCACCCTAACACCGCGGGGTGATGCGCCCCTCGTTGCGCGACCGCTGTTCTCCGGCGGCGAGTACCATTCCCTCGACGGAGCAGGAGACATGACGAACAGCACCGATTCCGAGTTCGACCCGAGGTTCGATCCCGCGTTCCAGCCGGGTTTCGATCCGGCCCGGCACGTGGCGCAACCGACCGCGCCGGGCCGCTCGCCGCAGAAGGCGCCGGCCACGCAGAGAGCACAGCCCGCGCAGTCCCCGCTGACGGATGCCTCCGCCCTCGCCGCACACACCCCCACGCCGCGCGTGGTCGCCGTCGACCCCCTCGCCCCCGCGCAGCCGGCCAGCTCCGCAGAGCCCATCACGACGGCCGAGGTGTACGCGGCCGCGCGCCGCATCGACCCCTATCTCATCGCCCTCTGGGTGATCAGCGCCGTGCTCATCGGCGCCGGCATCTATTCGCTCCGGCTGATCGGTGACCGCATCACCGCGCTCACCTCATCCGGGGACTTCGGTGGCCCCGGATACTACCTGCTGCAGGCATTCACGATCGGTGCGCCGATGCTGATCGTGCTCGGGCTCGCCACGGCGGTCGGCACGGTGTTCCTTCTGGCGGCGCGTGGCCGTCGCGTTCCCCCGGCGGAGTAGGTCAGCTCTGGCAGCGCGGGCACCAGTAGGTGTCGCGCAGCTGCAGGTCGTCCTCGCCGAGCGCGCCGCGTTCGATGGTCGTGCCGCAGCGCAGGCAGGGCTTGCCCTCGCGCCGGTAGACCCAGTCCGTCGCGCCGCGAAGCGTGCCGGTGGTGGTGCGCTCTACCCGATCCTTGTTCGCGTCGATGAGTCGGTGGGCGAGGGTGATCAGCTTGGCCGGATCGGACACCTCGCCGACCGGGCGCGTGGGCAGCACACCGCGCAGAAAACACAGTTCGTTGCGATAGACATTGCCGAGTCCGGCGAGCACGCGCTGGTCGAGCAGCGCCAGCCCCACGGGACGGGACGGGTCGGCGGTCAGCCGGCGCAGGGCCTCGTCCGCGTCCCAGTCCGGTCCGAGCAGGTCGGGGCCGAGGTAGCCCACGATCGAGTGCTCCTCGGTGCGTGGCACCACCTCCAGCAGACCGAGCTGAAAGCCCACGGCGGTCCAGTCGCCGGTGGCCAATACCGCGCGTGCCTGCCAGTCCGGTCTACGCCAGCGCGTGCCCGGCCGGTACAGGTGCCAGGAGCCTTCCATCTTGAGGTGACTGTGGATCGTCCAGTCGCCGACCCGCATCAGCAGGTGCTTGCCGCGGCTGGCGACGGAGTCGACCGTCTCACCGGCCAGATCGAGAGTCGCGAAGGCGGGAACGCGGAAGTCGCTGCGCACGAGGGGATGACCGGCGAGCGCGGCATCCAGATTCTTGGCCGTGCGGTAGACGGTGTCGCCCTCAGGCACGAAGCCTCCTACCCACGGAGTCGCAGGCCTTGGGGCGTTGTGCTGAATCCGGCGGCGACCAGTGCCTCACCGAGCGGCGTGCCGATCACGAACTCGCCGTCGACGCGCTCCACCTTCAACTTGCCGAGGGAGCGCCGCACCGTGCTGGCGAGGGATGTCGCGGTCGCCTCGAGCGCGCGCTGCGGCAGGTCGAAGGTCAGCATGGTCTTGCCTCCGCGCTCCACGTAGAGCGCGAGCGCCCCGTCGACGAGCACCACCAGGGCGCCCGCCTTCCGGCCCGGCCGGTGGCCCTTCTTTCCGTCCTCGTCCGCCGTCGATGACGCCGGCCAGGGCAGCGCCGCGCCGTAGGGGTTCGCCGG
>JBEVGK010000244.1:0-3472 GCA_040511795.1 Lacisediminihabitans sp.
CGGCCAGGCCATCCGGAGCGGCGCTGGTCTCGGGAACGTGGGACATGTCCGTCAGGCTTCGAGGACGACGGGGATGATCATCGGGCGCCGCCGGTGTGTCTGGTTGACCCACCGTCCGGTCGTACGCCGGATCACCTGCTGCAGCTGGTAGACGTCGTCGTTGCCGTCACTGACCGCCTGGGCCAGCGCCTCCTCGATCAGCGGACGGACGTCGTCGAAGACCGCGTCGTCCTCGGCGAAGCCGCGCGCGTGGATCTCGGGTCCCGAGATGACCTGGCCCGTGGAGGCGTCGACCACGACGATCACCGAGAGGAAGCCTTCCTCCCCGAGGATGCGGCGGTCTTTGAGGTCGGCATCGGTGATCTCGCCGACGGTGGACCCGTCGACGTAGACGTAGCCGAGATCGAGCTGGCCGACGACCTCCGCATGGCCGTCCTTGAGGTCGATGACGGTGCCGTCTTCGCCGATGAAGGTGTGCGACTCCGGTACGCCGCTGAGCACGGCGAGCTCCTGGTTGGCGATGAGATGACGGTACTCGCCGTGCACGGGCAGCACGTTCTTCGGCTTCAGGATGTTGTAGACGTAGAGCAGCTCGCCGGCCGAGGCGTGGCCGGAGACGTGGACCTTGGCGTTGCCCTTGTGCACGACGTTGGCGCCGAGCTTCATCAGGCCATTGATCACGCGGTAGACCGCGTTCTCGTTGCCGGGGATGAGGCTGGAGGCGAGGATGACGGTGTCGCCCTTGCCGATCTCGATCTGGTGCTCGAGGTTGGCCATCCGCGCCAGCACGGCCATCGGCTCACCCTGCGAGCCGGTGCTCATGTAGACGATCTTGTTGTCGGGCAGGTCGGCGGCCTTCTTGCCGTCGATCAGCACGCCCTCCGGCACCCGCAGATAGCCGAGCTCGGCGGCGATGGTCATGTTGCGCACCATCGAGCGGCCCATGAAGGCGACGCGGCGTCCGTTGGCGTGGGCGGCATCCAGCACCTGCTGCACGCGGTGCACGTGGCTGGAGAAGCTCGCCACGATGACCCGGCGCGGGGCGGTGGCCATGACGGCGGCGAGCACCGGTCCGATGTCGCGCTCGGGTGCGGTGAAGCCGGGGACGTCGGCGTTGGTGGAGTCCGGCAGGAAGAGGTCGACGCCGGCCTCACCGAGGCGGGCGAAGGCGCGCAGGTCGGTGATGCGGTCGTCGAGCGGCAGCTGGTCCATCTTGAAGTCACCGGTGTGCAGCACGACGCCGGCGTCGGTCTTGATGGCGACGGCCAGGGCGTCCGGAATCGAGTGGTTCACCGCGACGAACTCGAGGTCGAACGGGCCGAGCTGCTCGCTCTCGCCCTCGTGCACGGTCAGCGTGTATGGCGCGATGCGGTGCTCTTTGAGCTTGGCCTCGACCAGGGCGAGCGTGAGGGTCGAGCCGATCAGCGGAATGTCCTGGCGCAGGCGCAGCAGGTACGGCACCGCGCCGATGTGGTCCTCGTGGCCGTGGGTGAGCACGACGCCGACGACGTCATCGAGTCGGTCTTTGATCGGGCTGAAGTCGGGCAGGATCAGGTCGACGCCGGGCTGGTTCTCTTCGGGGAAGAGCACGCCGCAGTCGACGATGAGGATCTTGCCGTCGATCTCGTAGGTGGTCATGTTGCGACCGATTTCTCCGAGGCCACCGATGGGGGTGACGCGGAGGGTTCCCGGCTTCAGTTTGCGGGGTTCGTACACAGGTGAATTCATTGCATCCAGTGCTCGTGAGTGGTGGGGCCTCGAGCCCCCTGTTTCAAGTTCTTGTGGTGTGAGGCCGCGCTAGCGGGTGGTGCCCGCGACCTTGGGAAGTGCTCCGCCGGCGGCCGCGTTACGGTCGGGGCGGAAGTTGCTGAGGTCGACACCGGGGATGGTGCCGACGAGGGCGATCTCGTCTTCGATTCGCGCGGCTTCGGCGTCTTCCGGCCCGACGAGCGGGAGACGGACGCGCGGGCTGCCGATGCGGCCGAGGCCGTGAAGGATGTACTTCGCGGCGACGGTGCCGGGCACGTGGGTCATGACGGCGCGCACCAGCGGCTCGAGCTGCTTGTGGGCGGCGGTGGCCGTATGCAGATCGCCCGCGTTCACGGCATCGATGATGGCGCGATATGGAGCGGGGGCGATGTTCGCGGTGACGCCGATCAGGCCGCTGGCACCGATGCTGAGATGAGGAAGCACCATGGCGTCGTCACCGGAGAAGTAGAGCAGGTCGGTCTGGTTGAGCACCCGGCTGACCTCGCTGAGGTCGCCCTTGGCATCCTTCACCGCACGGATGTTGGGGTGCTGGGCTGCGCGAAGGATCGTCTCGTACTTGATCGGGATGCCGGTGCGGCCCGGGATGTCGTACAGGATGACGGGCAGATCGGTGGCGTCCGCGATCATGCGGAAGTGGGTGAGCACGCCCGCCTGCGTGGGCTTGTTGTAGTAGGGGGTGACGATCATCACACCGTCGGCCCCGGCCTTCTCGCTGTGCTTGTACAACTCGATGGCGTGGGCGGTCTCGTTGGAACCGCCGCCGGTGATGATCTTGGCGCGACCCGCGGCGACGGACTTGCCGACCTCGACGAGCCGGATCTTCTCCGGGTCGGTGAGGGTGGAGGTCTCGCCGGTGGTGCCGGTGACGACGATGCCGTCCGCGCCCGCGGTGATGACGTCGTCGATGTGCTTCTCGACGCCGTCCCAGTCCACCTCGCCGTCAGCGGTGAAGGGGGTCACGAGTGCGACGAGCACCTGGCCGAAGGGATTGGGTGGCGTAGTCACGAGTTACAGGGTATCGCGTGGGAGCGACCAGGCCGTCGTCGTTCGCGGTCGGCAGACCTGCGCCTGTTCGATCGCCGTCTCGAGTGGCACGACGAGTCGTCGTGTGTGATCGCCGCGGCGCGACGGTTCCGGAGCGATCCAGTGGAGGACGACACAATCGTCCCGCTTCGGGGCGAGTCGCTCGCGATGGTTGTCCGGGTGCCTGAGCCGGGACGATCCGATGGTGATGCCGACGTGAAGGCGGGGCTCCGGGTCATGCGGGTCATGCGGGTCATGCGGCTCTACGAGGCCGTAGTGAACGAGCGCACTGATGCACGCGAGCCGTCCGCCCACCCGCCAGGCACGAAGGAGTTGCGGTGCGGTGTCAGCGGTGGCGTACCACCCTTTGCGCACACGGATGATGCGGCCGTACTGGGACAGCATGCGCAGTTCCCATGCAGGATGACCACGGGCATAGAGTTCGCTAGCCCGAGCTACACCTCCCAATTCGAGGATGCACTTCTCCAGATGATTCATGAACCGAGTGTGCGGGGCCGCAACGACGATCGAGAGCCGTGGCGGGCCAGGTGTGGAGCGCGGTCGGCGAGCGGTGAGTGTGAGGGACGGGACACTCGCCATCGTGCCGACAGCGCTGACCCAGTAGCGCGCGAAGCTGATCGTCTCGAAGATTTCCCGTTGTCGGCTGTTCGAGCAGGAT
>JBEVGK010000245.1:0-3800 GCA_040511795.1 Lacisediminihabitans sp.
TCGGGGCGGTGATCGGAGGCATTGAGTCGCCCATCTGATCACTACGACTCCGCCGCGCCCGCACCCAAGGGCAGCGGAATCGCGCAGCCCAAGCTCGGCGTCGTCGGCTACCTCCGATTCTTCTGGCGTCAGCTGACCAGCATGCGCACCGCGCTGTTCCTCCTGCTGCTGCTCGCCGTCGCCGCCGTGCCCGGGTCGCTGTTCTCGCAGCGCAGCTCCGACCCCAACGGCGTCACCCAGTACTTCCAGCAGAACCCCGACCTGGCGCCGATCCTCGACAAGTTCCAGCTGTTCGACGTCTACACCTCGGTGTGGTTCTCGGCCATCTACCTGCTGCTCTTCGTCTCGCTCATCGGCTGCGTCATCCCGCGCACCATCCCTCCCGCGCGGGCACTGCGTTCCCGGCCGCCGAAGACGCCGGCGCATCTGGACCGGCTCGGCAGCTTCGCGGCCTTCGAGGTCGCTCCCGGGCAGACGGATGCCGCAGGCAGCCCCATCACGGCCGCGTCGGCGATCGACTCCGCCCGTGGGCTCCTCCGCCGCAGTGGATACCGCACCCAGCTCTTCGACGGCCCGAGTCGCTCGGGGCGGGCGTTCTCCGTCTCGGCCGAGCGCGGCTATCTGCGGGAGACCGGCAACCTGGTCTTCCACACCGCGTTGATCGGCATCCTGCTGGCGGTCGGCGTGGGCAGCGGCTTCGGCTACACCGGGCAGAAGGTGCTGGTCACGGGCCAGGTCTTCGCCAACGTGCGGCTCGCCTTCGACTCCTTCACGCCCGGGCGCTTCTTCACCGACTCCGCCCTCGATCCGTACCGGATCAAGCTCGACAGCTTCACAGCGAAGTACGAGACCGAGAACCTCAACGCGTTCGGGCAGCCGATCGACTACACGGCGAAGGTGACCACGTACCAGGGCACCGATGCGAAGGCCACCAAGGACACCATCAAGGTCAACGACCCCCTGGCGATCGGCGGCAACCAGGTCTACCTGCTCGGCAACGGCTACGCGCCGAAGATCACCGTGCGCGACCCCGCCGGCAAGGTCGTCTTCTCCGGGGCGACACCGTTCCTGCCGCAGGATGCGAACCTCACCTCCCTCGGTGTGCTCAAGATCCCCGACGGTCTGAAGAAGCAGCTCGGCGTGCGTGGCCTGTTCTACCCGACCGCCGCGCAGAGTGCGACGGGGATGACGTCGTCGACCAACCCCGACCTGCTGCAGCCAGAGCTCGCCCTCGTGCTGTACACGGGCAATCTCGGTATCGACAAGGGCGAGCCGAAATCGGTCTACTCACTCGACACCACGAAGCTCACCGAGATCGCGGGACCGGATGTCGACACCAAGTCGATTCACCTGACGCCGGGGCAGAAGGTCGAGATTCCCGGCGGCCTCGGCAGCATCGAGTTCGATGACGTGTCCCCGAAGGGGGCCACCAACCTGCTGCAGAGCGTTCCGCGCTTCGCGTCGCTAGACATCCACCGCGATCCGACCCAGGGCTGGGTGCTGTTCTTCGCGATCGCCGTGCTCCTCGGCCTGCTGACCGGGCTGTTCGTGCCGCGTCGTCGGGTGTGGGTGAAGGCGGTCGAGCATGAGGACGGCAGCATCCGTCTCGAATATGCGGGGCTGGCGCGCGGTGAAGACCCCGGTCTCGACGGGGCCGTTGCGGATATCGCGGCACGGCATTCCCAGCAACTCGGGCTTAGGCTGACCTCGTGACAACCGCAACTCTGGCGTCGTATTCCCTCGTTCTCGTCTATTCGGCGATGGGGGTATACCTGTTCGCGTTCATCGCGTTCACGCTCGATCTCGCCAAGCGGTCGTCGGAGTCCCCGGCCGCCGCTGCCGTCGCCGCGCCCGCCGCTCGGGTCGTCGGCCAGCTGTCGAGCGCATCGAACACGACCCTGCTCGAGCGTGCGGCGACGCCGCCCGCGGCGCCGACACGCACGTCCAGCAGGTTCGAGCGGGTCGCATTCGCGCTCACCGTGCTCGCCTGGCTGCTGCACGTCGGCGGAACGGTGCTGCGCGGAATCGCGGCCCACCGCGTTCCCTGGGCGAACATGTTCGAGTTCTCGCTCACGGCATCCGCCATCATCGTCGGCGTCTTCATCCTGGTGCAGTTCTGGCAGAACCTGAAGTTCCTCGGCGCGTACATCACCGGCTTCGCGCTCATCGTGCTCGGCTTCGGCACCGTCGGCTTCTACGTCAACGTCGTGCCGCTGCCCCCGGCCCTGCAGTCGTACTGGCTGATCATCCACGTCTTCGTGGCGACGCTCGGCACCGCGTTCTTCGCGATCGGTGCCGGCCTCTCGATCGCGCAGCTGATCCAGTCACGTCGCGAGGCGAATAAGATCGGCGGCCTGAAGTTCCTCGCCACGTTCCCGGATGCGGTGAAGCTCGAGAACCTGGCCTACCGCGTCATCGTGGTCGGCTTCGTGTTCTGGACCTTCACCCTCATGGCCGGGGCCATCTGGGCGGAGCACGCCTGGGGCCGGTACTGGGGCTGGGACACGAAGGAGGTCTGGACCTTCATCATCTGGACCATCTTCGCCGGCTACATCCACGCCCGTGCCACGCGCGGTTGGCGCGGCTCGCGCTCGTCGTGGCTGGCCATCATCGGCTTCGCCGCGGTGATGTTCAACTTCACGATCGTGAATCTGTTCTTCAAGGGACTGCACGCCTACAGCGGTCTGTAGACCGAAAGACGAGAACCCCGCCATCCGAAGACGACGGGGTTCTGCTGTTCTGGTGGGGTGACTACGCGGCGCGGGCGAGACCCGGGCGCGGCGGGATGACCGCGTGGGAGGCGATCTGGCTGTCGCCGTTCACCTTCGCGCCATCGCCGATGCGCGCGTCGATGCCGATCTTGCTGTAGCTGCCGACCTGCGCGCCGACGCCGACGATCGCGCCCTCGGCGAGGTGGACATTGCTGCCCAGCACCGCGGCGGGGCCGACGATCGCGCCGTGCTCGATCCAGCATCCGGCGCCGATGTGGGCGCGCTTGCCGATCTGCACGTTGGACTCGATATACGTGTTCGCGTCGACGAAGGCGGTGGGGTCGACGGATGCGCCGACCGCGATCATGCCGCGACCATTGGTGTGGCGACGGTAGCGCAGCGTCTCGCCGCGGCCGTTCTCGATCTCCTCGATAACTCTGCTCATGTGATTCCTTCCGCTGCGCCGCTCATGCCCGGCGCGAGATTGTGGGAGTGGGCGCGAAACCCGCTCAGTCAGTTACAACGCGGGCGACCGGTCTCCCATTCCCCGCCCAGCGATCACACAGCTACTCGGCCAGTAGCTCGCGCACCCGCGGCGCCACCTGTGTGCCGTACAGCTCGATGCTCGTCATGAGCTTCTCGTGGGCGAGCGTTCCGTTGCTGTACTTGAGGTCGAAGCGATCGAGTTGCAGTGCTCTGGCCGTCTTCGCGATCTTCTGCGCGACGGTCTCCGGCGAGCCGACGTAGATCGATCCGCTGTCCGCCTCGTGCTCGAAGCTCTCCCGGCTCATCGGTCCCCAGCCGCGCTCCTTGCCGATGCGGTTGGTCATCTCGGAGTGGTGCGGCCAGAGTTCCTCGCGCGCCTGCTCGTCCGTCTCGGCCACGTGGCCCGGCGAATGCACGGCGATCGGCTGCACGGCGTGGCCGAACTTTTTCAGCGATTCGAGATAGAGATCCACGTACGGGCGGAATCGCAGCGGGTTGCCGCCAATGATCGCGAGCGTGAGCGGCAGGGCGTACCTCGCTGCGCGCACAACCGATTCCGGGCTGCCGCCCACGCCGACCCAGGTGCGCAGCGTTCCTGACTCG
>JBEVGK010000246.1:0-4578 GCA_040511795.1 Lacisediminihabitans sp.
GGTGGTCTTCGGCATCCTTGCCCTGCTCCTCTGGCAGCTGATCGTGGTCGGCTTCGGCATCAAGCCCTACGTGCTGCCGAGTCCGCTGAGCATCGCCGACCGGTTCGGCCAGTCAATCGGCACGGTGTGGACCGGTACCAGGGTCACGGGGCTCAACGCCCTGATCGGGCTCGTTGTCGGCGGGGTCGTCGGCATCGTCGGTGCGATTCTCGCCGCGCTGGTGCGGGTGCTCGATCAGCTTTCGGCTGCCGTGGTCACCGCGCTGTCGGTGGTGCCGATCGTCGCGCTCGCCCCGGTGCTCTACACGATGTTCGGCGCGGGAGCCGAGACGGCCCGCCAGCTGGTCGCGGCGCTGGCCGTGTTCATCCCGGTGTACTTCAACACCCTGCGTGGGCTGCGCCAGGTGCGGCCCGTGCTGCAAGACCTGATGCGCGCCTACGCGGCGTCACCCTGGCAGCGCACCCGCACGGTGACCGTGCCGGGCGCCCTGCCCTACATCTTCACCGGGCTTCGGGTGGCCTCCTCGCTCGCCGTGATCTCCGCGCTCATCGCCGAGTACTTCGGCGGGCCCGTCGACGGGCTCGCCAGCTCGATCACCAGCGCCGCCGCGTACAGCAATTACACGCTCGCCTACGCCTTCGTGCTCGGCGCGATCCTGCTCGGCCTCGTCTTCTATCTCGTCACCCTCGCCCTGGAGAAGCTGGCAACGCGGCACAGCCCCGCTCCGTCCTGACGTCCGGTCGCCCCTCGACCGGCTGCACCACAGCACCAACCCCGCACTGGCAAGCCCCACCTGACAGCACCAAGGAGGAAGCACCAATGATGAGACACAGCACACGGATCGTGCTCGGCACGGCGGCGATGGCGGCAGCCACCGCCCTCGTTCTGAGCGGCTGCAGCAGCTCGGCCGACACCGGGTCGAACGGCTCGGCCGATGGCAAGCTCACGCCCGTCACCCTGCAGCTGCAGTGGGTCGCCCAGGCCCAGTTTGCCGGCTACTACGCCGCCGTCGAGCAGGGCTACTACAAGGACGAAGGCCTGGACGTGAAGATCAAGGAGGCGGGAACGGATACCGTTCCGATCAAGTCGGTCGCCGACGGTGACGCGGACTACGCGATCTCCTGGGTGCCCAAGGTGCTCGGCTCGATCGAGCAGGGTGTGAACGTCACCGATGTCGCGCAGATCTTCGAGCGCAGCGGCACGACTCAGATCTCGTTCAAGGACAAGGACATCACCACCGCCGCCGACCTGAAGGGCAAGAAGGTCGGCAGCTGGGGCTTCGGCAACCAGTGGGAGCTGTTCGCCGGAATGCAGAAGGCCGGCATCAACACCGACACCGGCATCAGTCTCGTGCAGCAGGCCTTCGACATGAAGGGCTTCCTCGCCGGGGACATCGATGCGGCTCAGGCGATGACGTACAACGAGTACGCGCAGGTGCTCGAGACGATCAACCCCGACACCGGCGCGCTCTACCAACCCGACGAGCTGAACGTCATCAACTGGAACGACGAGGGTACGGCGATGCTGCAGGACGCTATCTGGGCCGACGCCGACAAGCTGAAGGACAAGGACTTCCAGGACGAGACGGTGAAGTTCATCAAGGCGTCGATCAAGGGCTGGGTCTATGCACGTGACAACGCACAGAAGGCTGCGGACATCGTCACCGCCGCCGGCTCGACCCTCGGCACCAGCCACCAGCTCTGGATGACCAACGAGGTCAACAAGCTGCTCTGGCCGTCCACCGACGGGCTGGGCGTCATCCAGAAGACGGCCTGGGATCAGACCGCGAAGATCGCCGAGGCGACGAAAGACAACACCGGCTCGACCATCATCACGAAGGCGCCGCCGTCGACGGCGTACAGCAACACCTATGTGAAGAAGGCACTCAAGGAGCTCGAAGCCGAGGGGGTGGACGTGAAGGGAACCTCCTTCGCCCCGCTCACCGTCGAGCTCAAAGAGGGCGGCAAGTAGTCTCACCCACCCGCTGCGGGGGTCGGGCGAGCGGCCCCCGCAGCACAGCCCAGCAATACGCAACGAAAGAACGTCATGACAGACACCAACCAGCTGACCGACGCCGAACTCACGCTCGAACTCGATCGAGCGCACGTCTTCCATTCCTGGTCGGCGCAGGGGGCGCTGAAGCCCTTCAGCATCGCGCGAGCCCTCGGCAGCACTGTCTGGGATTACGACGGCAAGGAGTATCTCGACTTCTCCAGCCAGCTGGTGAACATGAACATCGGACACCAGCACCCCGCGGTCATCCGTGCCATCACCGAGCAGGCCGAACTGCTCACCCTGGTCGCCCCGGCGAACGCGAATCTCGCTCGCGGGATGGCGGCGCAGCGCATCCTCGATCGCGCCGGCGAGCCGTTCAACAAGGTCTTCTTCACCAACGGCGGTGCCGATGCCAACGAGAACGCGATCCGGATGGCGCGGCTCACCACCGGCAAAGACACCGTTCTCTCGCACTATCGCTCGTATCACGGCAACACCGGCGCCGCCATCGTGGCTACCGGCGACTGGCGACGGATGCCGAAGCAGTACGCCCGCGGACACGTTCACTTCTTCGGTCCCTTCGCCTACCGTTCCGAGTTCTGGTCGAGCTCGGTGGAGGAAGAGGGCGAGCGCGCACTGCACCACCTGGAGCGCGTCATCCTGTCGGAGGGGCAGTCGACCATCGCGGCGATCCTCATCGAAGGCATCCCCGGCACGGCGGGCGTGCTGGTGCCCCCGCCCGGGTACCTCGCCGGCGTCCGCGCCCTCTGCGACAAGTACGACATCCGCATGATCGTCGACGAGGTGATGTCGGGCTTCGGGCGCACGGGGGAGTGGTTCGCCTGGCAGGGCTTCTCCCGTGACGAGGGCGACTGGGTGCCCGACCTCATCACCTTCGCCAAGGGGGTCAATTCCGGCTACGTTCCGGCGGGCGGCGTGATCATCTCCGAGTCGATCGCGAACGCCTTCGAGGAGGTCGTGTTTCCCGGCGGACTCACGTACTCCGGACATCCGCTCGCCATGGCGTCGATCGTCGGCGCCCTCGACGCCATGGAAGCGGAGGGGATCGTCGACAACGCCAAGACCATCGGTACCGACCAGCTCGCCCCCGGCCTGGCTGAGCTCGCGGCGAAGCACCCGATGATCGGCGAGGTACGCGGGCTCGGCGTGTTCTGGGCGCTGGACCTGGTGGATGACCGCGCGACCAGGGCACCGGTGTCACCCGCCGTCATCGCGGCGCTCAAGACCGAGCTCATGCAGCGTGGACTGCTGCCCTTCGCCGCCGACAACCGCATCCACGTCGTGCCGCCCTGTGTGATCACCCCCGACGAGGTCGCGCGAGCACTCGCCATCTACGACGAGGCCTTCACCGCGGTCGAGACGTCGTAGCCGGTTCGCCGAGGGCGCACGCAGCACTGGCCAAGAGCCCCGGGCATCCGCGTAAACTCGTCGGGTGCCTCACGTGATCAAGACTCCATACACCGTCGACGTCCATGACCTCATGCATCGCCCCGGTGAGATGCGTGAGCGTACCCTCGACGTCACCGTGCCCGAGGGCTTCGGCAACGCCGTCATCGGGGTGAAGGAGGGCGCGCACCTGCACATCGACCTCCGGATGGAGTCGCTGCACGACGGCATCCTGGTCTCCGCAGAGGTCGACGGAACGGCCGCCGGGGAGTGCGTGCGCTGCCTCATCGAGGTCGAAGAACCGCTCCAGGTCGAATTCCAGGAGCTTTTCGCGTATTCTCATGACGAAGCTTTCGAATACGAGGTTCACGAGGACACCATTGACCTCGAACCCGTAATCAGGGATGCGGTGGTGCTGTCACTCCCATTCCAACCGGTCTGTCAAGAAGATTGCCTCGGCCTGTGCCCGCAGTGTGGGGTGCGGCTCCTCGACAACCCGGGCCACAAGCATGAGGACGCCATCGATCCGCGGTGGGCTGCCCTCGGTAATCTGGCCGGCCTCGAAGACACGACAGACCAGCCCAAGAACTAGTTCCACCGATGATGTGAACGGCGCCGCCCGCTGCGGAGCCGCGAGAGAGAGAGAAAAGCCATGGCAGTTCCGAAGCGCAAGATGTCGCGCGCCAGCACCCGTGCTCGTCGCGCCCAGTGGAAGGCCACCCCTCCCACCCTGGTGAAGACCGTTGAGGGCGGCAAGACCGTCTACAGCCTTCCCCACCGCGCGAAGGTCGTCGAGGACTCGACCGGCCAGGCTCTGTACATGGAGTACAAGGGCCGCAAGGTCGCCGACGTCTAAGACGTCCGCCTTTCCCGCGAACACATTCATGCCCGGCACCAGTGCCACACGGGGTGAACTCGAGGAGCTCCTGGCTGTAGCGATCAGCCCGGAGCTCCTCGAACTCGCGCTCACCCACCGCTCGTACGCGTACGAGCATGGCGGAGCCGGCCATAACGAGCGCCTCGAGTTTCTCGGCGACTCCATCCTCGGCCAGGCCGTCACGGTGATGTTGTACCGCAACAATCCCGATCTCGACGAGGGCGACCTCGCGAAGCGTCGCGCCTCCCTGGTCTCCTCCGTCGCTCTCGCCGAGGTAGCGCGCGGAATCGGTCTCGGCC
>JBEVGK010000247.1:0-3990 GCA_040511795.1 Lacisediminihabitans sp.
CGCTCGAAGTCCTTCGACATGGTCGAGACGGCGGGCTTGACGCTGCTCGATCCGCCGGTCACGACCGAGTCGGCGGTGGTCACCATGGTGTTCCACATGCCGTTCGGCAGGTAGACGCGGTCGAAGTAGGGCACCAGCGGGAAGTCGCCCGGCTTGACCACCGTGTCGTAGCTGGACTGCAGCACGCCGAGATCGCCCTTCACGTTGGTCAGTCCGGGGATCGATCCTGCCGCCTTCGCCAGCGCTGCCGCGTTCTCGGGCTCCGCGAGGAACGCGATGTACTCCTTGGCGCCCTTCAGGTCCTTCGAGGTCTTGGAGATTCCGAAGGCGTTCATCTCCCCGCCGATGATGTAGGGCTTGCCGCCGGTCAGCGATGGCACCGGGATGTAGCCGAGTTCGGCATCCGGGTTGTAGGTGAGCGCCTGGCCCGCAACGCTGTTCTGCTGGAAGACGAAGGCCGCCTTGCCCGTGCCGAGGGCCTTCGAGATGTCGTCGGCAGTGGCCGAGACATAGTCCTGATTGAAGTAGCCGTCTTTCTGCCACGAGGCGATCAGATCGAGCACCTCGGCGTACCGGGCGTCATCGAACGTGCCATCGGTGAGGTCGCGGAGCTCCGACTTGCTGTACGCGCCGGGAGAGATCCAGTCGGCCAGGTTTCCGGCGGGGCCTGCGGCCTTACCCGATGACATGATCGGCACGACGCCGTTCGCCTTGATCTTGCTCGCCGCGGCGTCGAAGGCCTCCCACGTCGTGAGGCTGGCGGGATCGATCCCGGCGTCGCTGAGCACCGACTTGTTGTAGAGGATGCCCGCGACATCCGTATCGACGGGGAATGCGAAGAACTGGCCCTTGTCGTTCTTCATCGCCGCGTCGAGCGCCGGGTTGAAGTTCTTCGCCCACGCCTGGTTCTGCAGCGGTGTGAGGAACTTGCTGTACCGCAGCAACGACCAGCCGTGCGTCCACCAGATGTCGGGCACGTTGCCGGAGGCGAGCCGCACCTTCATCTCGGATTCGTAGCTCGACGTGGAGGTGCGCAGCTCGATCTGAGTGTCGGGATGCTCGGCCTCGAACTTCTTCGTGATGGTCTTGAGCTGGGCGAGGATGGTCGAGTCGACGGCCTGGCCGGTCTGGAACTCGAGCTTGTTCGAATCGCCGGATCCGGATCCTCCCCCGCTGCAGCCGACGAGTGCGAGCAGCAGCGCTGTGGCTCCCGCAACAGTGATCAGTGAACGCTTCTTCATTGTCATACCTCCATTGGGATGAGAACTGTGCTTCACGGGACAGCCATGGTGCGTGGCGGCTGCGGTGGACCCCGGACCTGCTCCGTCGACATCGACGGGCGGGCGTCTTCGCGAAAAGCTACACGAGTAGACCTGGGGCTGCAAGCGTTCATTCTTCGAATAATCGGGACTTGTGATGATGCGAGTGACACGAGTAGATTCCCACTACACATCCGCATCGTTGCGGTCGAGCCGACCTCAGGCGGTCGCTGCCGCCGCGATCGATTCAGCTCGCTCGCGAGCACTCGAGAGAGGTCCACCCATGACTTTTTCCATCGGCATCGTCGGCGCCGGCCAGTTCTCTGGACAGTTCTCCACGCTGTTCGACCGCCACCCCGGGGTGTCCAAGGTCTATGTGACCGACATCCTCCCGGAGCGCGCGGAAGAGTTGCGCGCCGAACAGAACCTCGCCGGGGTATTCCCCGACTTCGACTCCATGCTCGCCTCGGACGAGGTCGACGCCGTGGGGATCTTCACCCAACGCTGGACGCACGGCAGCCTGGTCGTGCAGGCACTGCGCGCGGGAAAGCACGTGTACTCCGCGGTGCCGATGGCGATCACCGAGGACGAGATCGCGGAGATCATCCAGGTCGTCACCGAGACGGGCCTCACCTACATGATGGGCGAGACCAGCTACTACAACCCGGCCACCGTATACGCGCGTCAGCAGCTGGCGAAGGGCGCGTTCGGCCGTGTGTTCTACGCAGAAGGCGACTATGTGCACGACATGGACCTCGGCTTCTACGCGGCTTATGCCTACAGCGGCGGAGACGAGTGGAAGCGCACCGCCAGCTACCCGCCCATGCTCTACCCCACCCACTCGATCGGCGGTGTGCTCGGCGCGCTTCCCGTCCACGCCACGAGCGTCAGCTGCATCGGCGTGCGTGACGACCGCGACGACGGCGTCTTCGACCGCGAGGTGAGCATGTTCGACAACGACTTCTCCAACGCGACGGCGCTCTTCGAACTGTCCGGCGGCGGATCGATGCGCATCAACGAGATGCGCAGGGTCGGCTATCCCTCGCACATCCGCGAGTCCCGGTTCCGCTTCTTCGGCACCGAGGGCAGCTTCGAGCAGCTCGCCGAGGTGTCGGTCTGGCAGGACAAGGCGGGGGTTCACGACATCTCCGAGCTGCTGGCGACCGCGGAGACCATGTCGCCCGACGACCCGGCGCTGGCCAATGTGGCTCCGGAACTTCGGGCATCCTTCATCTCCGGGCACGCCAGCGTGCACGACGCGTCGCGGTTGCCGGAATCGTTCATCGGGGCGGTCGACGGCCACGAGGGGAGCCACCACTTCCTCGCCGACGACTTCGTCACCGCGGTGAACACCGGCACCCTCCCTCCGGTGAACGCCTGGGTCGCTGCCCGCTTCACCCTGCCGGGCATCGTCGCGCACCGCTCCGCGCTCGAGGGCGGCGTGCGGCTTCCGATCCCCGACTTCGGCGATGCCCCCGAATCCCTGACCCCAGTTCGGGTCAAGGCCGAGGAGAGCGCCGGCGTCGCCTGACGGCCGCACTATCATCGGTGCACTGCGCCGATCAGTGACCGGCGCTCCGAACCCGCTCGGGATCGGAAACGGATTTCGCTGAGAATAGGACGGCAATGACCACGGTGGGCGACATCCCGAAGCGTCGAGCGCCGCGCGCGGATGTCGCCCGCTACGCCGGGGTGAGCCCCGCGGTCGTGAGCTATACCGTCAACGCCGGCCCGAAGCCGGTGGCGGATGCGACCCGCGCCCGTGTTCTCGAGGCCATCAGGGTGCTCGGCTACCGCCCCAACGCTGCCGCCCGCACCCTCAAGATCGGGTCGACCAAGATGCTCGGGCTGATCGTTCCCGACTCGAGCAACCCGTTCTTCGCCCAGTACGGGCACGCCATCGAAGACGCCGCGGCGGCGCAGGGGTATGCCCTCTTGGTGGTCAATACGGGAGGCGCTCCCGAGAGCTTGGCGCCCAGCATCCGTACCATGGCGTCGCGCCAGGTCGACGGGATGCTGATCGCCTTCCAGCCCTCGATGGACGCTCTCGCCGAGATCTCCTCGGCCGGCATCCCCACGGTGTTGCTCAATCAGACCACCGCGGTAAGCGGGCTGCCTGCCGTCGGATCCGACCTCTACGCGGGTGCGCGATCGGGGGTTCAGCACCTCATCGGTCACGGGCACCGGTCGATCGCCTTCGTGGGCGACTCCGATCCGCTGGATGAGAGGCAGCGGGGCTGGCGGGACGCACTGACGGCCGCGGGCCTTCATCCCGGCCCGATCGCCGCATCCGATTTCACCCGCGAGGGCGGCTACCTCGCGGGGCGAGAGCTTCTCTCGGAGAACCGGCGGGCATCCGCGGTGTTCGTCAGCTCTGACATGCAGGCGAGCGGCGTTCTCCGCGCGTTCCACGAGGCGGGGCTCTCGCTCCCCGATGACTTCGCGGTGGTGTCGCTCGACGGCTCCCCCGAGTCCGAATACTCCTGGCCCGCACTCACCACTGCGTCGCAGTCGGTCGTCGACATGGCGGCGGAGGCGGTGCGCCACGTGATCACGCCGACCGAACAGACCCGGTTCACGCTGTATCCGACCACGCTCGTGGTGCGGCAGAGCTGCGGCTGCGCCTGGCCAGAAGCCGAATCGGGAACGGGCTAGAGCCCTCCTCCTCGGTGGCTACTCCTCGGTGTCCCGCTTGCGCCACTTGATGCCGGCGTTGATGAAACCGTCGAGG
>JBEVGK010000248.1:0-3920 GCA_040511795.1 Lacisediminihabitans sp.
GGCACACCGATGTCGTCCCGGCCGATCCCGTGAACTGGAGCGTCGACCCGTTCGGCGGCGTCATCAGGGACGGCATGCTCTGGGGCCGCGGTGCCGTCGACATGAAGAACATGGACGCGATGATGCTCACCGCGCTCGACGACATCCTGAGCTCCGGCCGCCAGCCCGCCCGTGACCTCGTGGTGGCCTTCTTCGCCGACGAGGAGAACGGCGGCGTGTACGGGTCGCACTACCTGGTGCGCGAACATCCGGAGCTCTTCGCCGGCGCCACCGAGGCGATCAGCGAGGTCGGCGGCTACTCGGTCACCCTGAACGGCTCGCGCGCATACCTGCTGCAGACGGGGGAGAAGGCGCTCATCTGGATCAAGCTCATCGCGCGCGGCACGGCCGCCCACGGCTCGCAGATGATGCGCGACAACGCGGTGACGAAACTCGCCGCGGCCGTGGCGAAGATCGGCACCCAGGAGTGGCCCATCCGCCTCACCGAGACCACCGACGAGTTGATCACCGAGCTCGCCGGCATCCTGAACATCGATCCACAGAGGGTGGGTCCGGATGAGATCGCTCTCGCCACCGGATCGACCAGCCGTTTCATCCAGGCCTCGCTGCGCACCACGACCAATCCGACGGTGCTGACCGCGGGCTACAAGCACAACGTGATCCCGGACACCGCGGAGGCGCTGATCGACATCCGCACCCTTCCGGGCGAAGAGGATGCCGTGCTCGCGCAGGTGCAGGAGTTGGTCGGCCCCGACATCGAGATCGTCGTGCTGCACCGCGACATCGGCCTCGAAACCGCCTTCTCGGGCGGGCTCGTCGACGCCATGACCTCCACGCTGCAGGCGCACGATCCCGGCGCTCCCGTGCTGCCGTACATGCTCTCCGGCGGCACCGACAACAAGGCACTGTCGACGCTCGGCATCAAGGGCTACGGCTTCGCGCCGCTCAAGCTGCCGGCCGATCTGGACTTCCCGGCGATGTTCCACGGCGTTGACGAGCGCGTGCCGCTTGACGCGTTAGTGTTTGGCAGGCATGTTCTGACGGACCTGCTGCTGAATTACTGACAGGTAGGTTTCCGTGGGCTTCATCAACGCCATCATCCTCGGGATCGTCCAGGGACTGACCGAGTTCCTGCCGATCTCCTCCAGCGCGCACGTGCGCATCGTGGGCGAGTTGATGGGGCTCGGCGCCGATCCCGGTGCAGCGTTCACGGCGATCATCCAGCTCGGCACCGAGGTCGCGGTGGTCGTCTACTTCGCGGCCGACATCTGGAAGATCATCTCGCGCTGGTTCCTCGCCCTGTTCGGCAGGATCCCGCGCAACGACCCGAGCGCGAAGCTCGGCTGGTTCATCATCTTCGGATCGATCCCCATCGTGGTGCTCGGACTGCTGTTCCAGAAGACCATCGAGACGACCTTCCGCTCGCTCTGGATCATTGCCGGCACACTGATCGTGTTCGGGATCCTGCTCGGCGTCGCCGACTATGTCGGGGCGAAGAAGCGACGTCTGAAGGACCTCACCATCCCGCAGGCGGCAGTGTTCGGGGTCGCCCAGTCGTTCGCGCTCATCCCCGGCGTCTCGCGCTCCGGCGGCACCATCACGGCCGGGCTGTTCCTCGGCTACGAGCGCGCCGCGGCCGCGCGCTACTCGTTCCTGCTGGCAATCCCCGCCGTCTTCGGCAGCGGACTGTACGAGCTGTACAAGACGATCAAGTCGCCGACCGCCGAGTACTTCACCGGGGCGGAGACCGCGGTGGCAACCCTCGTCGCCTTCGTGGTCGGCCTCGTCGTGATCGCGTTCTTCATGAACTACATCTCCAAGCGCTCGTTCCTGCCGTTCGTGATCTACCGCATCCTGCTCGGCATCGCGCTGATCGTGCTGCTCGCCACGGGTGTCATCGCGGCCACCTAGCGATGCGCCTGCTCGGCGAGGTGTTCGGCACGCTCAACCCGTTCTGCGTGGTCACTCGCGCTTGACCTGACCTTTCGGGCGCCGGACGGGTGCACGGGGAGCAAGAACGCGGGTAGCGTTCAGCACATCGTCCCCGACCGGTGATGCCACCATTCGCGTTTGCCACGCTTTGCGTCAGGGGTCCCGAGATGTCCGCCATCGACGAAGAGCGAGCCGGTCTGCCGGAGGATCGGCTTCCGGAGTTCCCCATGAGCCAGGAACCGATCATCGTGACCGTCCTCAGGCTCTCCACGCGCGCCGAACCGTATTCCGTCTCGGATGCGAAGGCCGCAGAAGACCAGGCCTCCGACCTCGAGATCGACCTCCTCCTGGGGTAACCGCCCGTCGTTGCGCCCGGCCGGGGGTGCACCCGTAGACTCTTCCGGTGATCACAGCGTGAAGTCCTGGCACAGACCCGAGGTCCCGAGTGTCCCCGGCACCGGACCCATCCCCAACGTCTACGACTCCGCGAGCGACGAGCTGCGGCCGGCCGGCGGCGACGGCCTCGCAAGCCTCTACGTCTGCGGCATCACCCCCTACGACGCCACCCATCTCGGGCACGCGGCAACCTATCTGGCCTTCGACACCCTGCAGCGGCTCTGGCTCGACGCCGACCTCGAGGTGCACTACGTGCAGAACGTGACGGATGTCGACGACCCCCTGCTCGAGCGCGCTGCGCGTGACGGCGTGGATTGGCGCGCTCTCGCGGCAGAACAGATCGACCTGTTCCGTGGCGACATGGAACGGTTGCGCATCCTGCCGCCGCAGCACTACGTCGCCGTCACCGAGGCGATCGACGAGATCGCCGCGGCGGTGCATGATCTGCTGGTGAGCGGCATCGCCTATCCCGTCGACAGCGAGGACGCCGCCCAGGACCTCTACTTCGACAGTGCCGCCGAGGCATCGCCCTGGTTCCTCGGGCAGGAGAGCCGGCTCGACCGTGCCGACATGTTGGAGCTCAGCGCCGAACGTGGCGGGGATCCGACGAGGCCGGGCAAGCGGCATCCGCTCGATCCGCTGCTCTGGCGTTCCGCTCGGGCCGGCGAACCGTCCTGGGAGACCGTACTCGGTGCGGGGCGCCCAGGCTGGCACATCGAGTGCACGGTGATCGCCATGACGCACCTGCCGAGCCCCGTCACCGTCAACGGTGGCGGCACCGACCTGATCTTCCCGCACCACGAGTTCAGTGCCGGGCATGCGGCAGCGCTCACCGGCGAACCGCTGGCCGAGCTGTACGCGCATGCGGGAATGGTCGCCTACGAGGGCGAGAAGATGAGCAAGTCGCTCGGCAACCTGGTGCTCGTCTCCGATCTGGTCGAGGCGGGGGTGGACCCGCGCCTCGTCCGGCTCGCGCTGCTCTCGGAGCACTACCGCTCCGACTGGGAGTGGACGGCCGAGCACCTCGAGCTCTCCGCCGCGCGGCTCGCGGCATGGACGTCCTGGGCAGCGGATGCCGTGTCCGGCGACGAGGGAGTGGCCGAGCTGCGCACGGCCCTCAGCTTCGATCTCGACACCCCGGCCGCGCTGAAGCTGGTCGATGCGCGCGTCGCCGCCGGGCTCCCGGCCTCCGTCGACCTGGTCGCCGCCATCGACGCGCTGCTCGGCATCGACCTCGCTCGCTGAGGCCGCCTGGCGTTACTCCTTCGGGCGCCAGTCGTCCGAACCGGAGGGGCCGGACGGGCTCGGCGGGCTTGACGGCCCGGGGGGTCCAGCTGGTCCGCTAGGGCCGGCGGGACCGCCCTGGTCCTTGCCCGGCTTTCCGTCGTTGCGGCGCAGGTAGCGCTCGAACTCCTGGGCGATCGCCTCGCCGCTGGCCTCGGGGGAGTCGACGGTGTCACGGGCCTGCTCGAGCTGCGAGATGTACGTCGCCATCTCGTCGTCGTCGGCAGCCAGGGCGTCGATGCCGCCCTCCCAGGCCGCCGACTCCTCCACCAGATCACCCCGCGGGATGACCACGTCGATGATCTCCT
>JBEVGK010000249.1:0-7240 GCA_040511795.1 Lacisediminihabitans sp.
ATGCTCACCCTGCTACCACCCCCGTACACAAACGGCTCGGTCGATGATGCCCGACGCCGGGTAGATTGGTTTCCATGAAGCTTGAACTCCGAGGCATCACGAAGCGGTTCGGCGCACTCACCGCGAATGACCACATCGATCTCGTGGTCGAGGCCGGCGAGATCCATTGCCTGCTCGGCGAGAACGGTGCCGGCAAGTCCACCCTCATGAACGTGCTCTACGGCCTCTATCAGGCCGACGAGGGCGACATCCTCCTGAACGACGAGGTTCAGCAGTTCGCCGGTCCCGGCGACGCGATGGCCGCCGGCATCGGCCTGGTGCACCAGCATTTCATGCTCATCCCCGTGTTCACGGTCGCAGAGAACGTGATGCTCGGGCACGAGCAGACCACGTTCGGCGGTCGGCTCAACCTCAACGCGGCTCGCGCCCAGGTGCGCGAGATCTCCGCCCGGTTCGGATTCGACATCGATCCGGATGCCCTGGTCGAGGATCTGCCGGTCGGCGTCCAGCAGCGGGTCGAGATCATCAAGGCCCTCTCCCGCGACGCGAAGGTGCTGGTCTTCGACGAGCCCACCGCGGTGCTCACCCCGCAGGAGACCGACGAGCTGATGGTGATCATGCGCCAGCTCAAGGCCGCGGGCACCTCCATCGTCTTCATCACCCACAAGCTGCGTGAGGTGCGCGAGGTGGCCGATCGCATCACGGTGATCCGCCTCGGAAAGGTCGTCGGCGAGGCCTCGCCCACCGCGACCAACACCGAATTGGCGTCGTTGATGGTCGGCCGCGCCGTCGAGCTGACGGTTCACAAGGACGAGGCGACGCCCGGCGCTCCCGCCCTGGTCGTGAAAGACCTCACCGTGATCGATGCCCACAATCAGGTCGTCGTCGACAACGTCAGCTTCGAGGTGCGCGCGGGCGAGATCCTCGCGATCGCCGGCGTGCAGGGAAACGGGCAAACCGAACTCACCGAGGCGATCATGGGGCTGCAGCCCCGCGTCACCGGGTCGATCGTGCTCGACGGCAATGAGCTGCGCCGGGCATCCGTTCGCACCGTGCTCGATTCCGGCGTCGGATTCGTTCCAGAGGACCGCGGTCACGACGGGCTCATCGCCGAGTTCACCATCGCAGAGAACCTCATGCTCGACCGCTCCGACGGCGAGCCCTTCGTCAAGGCGGGCACGCTGCAGCTCGGCACCCTCGCGGAGTTCGCCGAGGAGAAGATCGTCGAATTCGACATTCGTGCCCAGGGTGTCGGAACCCACGCGGGTCGGCTCTCCGGCGGCAACCAGCAGAAGGTGGTGCTCGCCCGTGAGCTCTCGCGCGAGCTGCGGCTGTTCATCGCGGCGCAACCGACCCGCGGACTCGATGTGGGATCGATCGAGTTCGTGCACACCCGCATCGTGAAGGAGCGCGATAAGGGAATCCCCGTCATCGTCGTTTCCACCGAGCTCGACGAGGTGGTTGCCCTCGCCGACCGCATCGCGGTGATGTACCGCGGCGGCATCGTCGGCATCGTGCCCGGAAACACCCCCCGCGACGTGCTGGGCCTCATGATGGCCGGCGAAACCCCCACAGAAACAGAGACAGCAGCATGAGCGACCCGCAGAGCGGCGTTCCGGTTCCGGGATCCGAGGAGATCCCCGATCCGGCCCGGATCCCCGCCCAGGACCAGGTGTTGGAGCCGGGTCAGATCCCCGCCGAACAGACGCCTCCGCCCGCGCCTCCCTCCCGATTCAGCGGTGTGCTCCGCGAGATCATGAGCGGCAGCGTCGTGATCTCGATCCTCGCGGTCGTGCTCGCGCTCGTCGTCGGTGCCATCCTGATCGCGGTGACGGACGACGGGGTACGCGAGGCCTCCGGGTACTTCTTCTCCCGTCCGTCCGACACCTTCCAGGCCATCTGGAGCGCGGTCTCTGGTGCGTACTCCTCGCTGTTCCAAGGATCGATCTACGCGGTCAACCGCCCCGGCTTCGCCGCGGGAATCAAGCCGTTCACCGACACCCTCACGTTCGCGACCCCGTTGATCGCCGCCGGTCTCGGCGTCGCCGTCTCGTTCCGCATCGGGCTGTTCAACATCGGTGGCCGCGGGCCGATGCTGATGTCCGCCTCTGCCGCCGGCTGGGTAGGTTTCGCCTTCGACATGCCCTTCCCGTTGCACCTCATCGTGGCGCTGGCCGCCGGCATCATCGCGAGTGCGATCTGGGCGGGAATCGTCGGCGCGCTCAAGGCCTTCACCGGGGCCCACGAGGTGATCGTCACGATCATGCTGAACTACGTCGCCTTCTACCTGATCTCCTATTTGCTGCGCACCCCCGGTCTGCTGCAGGCGCCGGGATCGAACAACCCCAAGTCGCCACCGGAGAAGGCGACGGCGATCTTCCCGCACCTTCTCGGACCGAGCTACAACCTCACCATCGGCTTCGTCTTCGCGGTCGTGGCGACCATCATCGTCTGGTACCTGCTGAACCGGTCCAGCCTGGGATTCAAGTTCCGCGCCCTCGGCGAGAACCCCTCGGCCACCCGCGTCGCCGGCATCAACGTCAAGGCGATGTACATCGTGGGCATGCTGATCTCCGGTGCCCTGATCGGTCTCGCCGGAGCCAACCAGGTGCAGGGGTCGATCACCACCGGCTTCGGTTCCGGCATCGACGCGGGTATCGGCTTCGACGCGATCACGGTCGCGCTGCTCGGTCGTTCGCGGCCCTTCGGAGTGTTCATCGCGGGCATCCTGTTCGGCGCGTTCAAAGCCGGTGGCTTCGCGATGCAGGCGATCGAGGGTGTGCCGATCGACATCGTCCTGGTGCTGCAGTCGCTCATCGTGCTGTTCATCGCGGCGCCGCCGCTCGTGCGTGCGGTGTTCCGGCTGCCCGCCCCCAACCTTCAGGCTCGCGTGAAGCGATCATCCGTGTCAGGACGAAAGGCGGTGGTGACCAAGTGAGCGTCCTCGCCAGCAACCTCCCCACCCCCAAGATGCCCGCGGTGCTGGTGCCCGCCGTGGCGGTCGTGCGCAGTTGGAAGACGCCCATCGTGCTCGGGGTGTTCGCCGTGATCGCGGTGGTGCTGTTCCTGATCTTCGGTCGAAGCGGCACGTCGCGATTGGCGCTCTCGACGCCGTCGGACTTCTTCCAGATCCCGGTCATCCCGGTCAACACCCGGCTCGCGGGCATCATCGTTCCGCTCCTCCTCGTCGTGATCGCGGTCGTCGCCGCCGTGCTGGTCTCCCGGGCAAGGAAGGTGCCGCTGTGGCTCGTCGCCGTCTTCGCGGTGCTGTTCCTCTTCGTCTTCCTGGTCTGGTCGTCGGCCGGACAGACCATCCCGATCGCCGGCCTCCTGGTTGGCGCGGTCGGCGTCAGTGTGCCGCTGATCTTCGGCGCACTGGGCGGCGTGATCTCCGAGCGCGTCGGTGTGGTCAACGTGGCGATCGAGGGTCAGCTGCTCGCCGGCGCCTTCGTCTCCGCCCTGGTCGCCTCGATCACCCGTCAGCCGCTGCTCGGCCTCCTCGCTGCGATGGTGGCCGGCACCCTGGTCTCCTTCGTGCTGGCGGCGTTCTCGATCAAGTACCTCGTCGATCAGGTGATCGTCGGTGTCGTGCTCAATGTGCTCGTCACCGGATTGACCTCCTTCCTGTACTCGACGCTGCTGTCGCCGAACACCGAGACGCTCAACTCGCCGCCGCGGTTCCAGCGCATCCAGATCCCGCTGCTGTCGGAGATCCCGGTCATCGGGCCGGTGCTGTTCCGGCAGACGATCATCGTCTACCTGATGTACATCGCGGTGTTCGCGGTCTGGTACGGCCTCTTCCACACGCGGTGGGGGCTCCGACTCCGCTCGTCCGGCGAGCATCCTCAGGCCGCGGACACGGTCGGCATCAACGTCAACCGCACGCGGTTCTGGAACGTCTCCCTGGCCGGCGCCATCGCCGGACTCGGTGGTGCGTACTTCACCCTCGGCTCGGTCGGCGGGTTCACCAAGGAGATGACGGCCGGCGCCGGATTCATCGCCCTCGCCGCAGTGATCTTCGGACGTTGGGATCCCATCCGAGCCACCCTCGCCGCGCTGCTGTTCGGTTTCGCGACCAACCTGCAGAGCGTGCTCGGCATCATCGGCTCGCCGATCCCGTCGGAGTTCCTGCTCATGCTGCCCTACCTGATCACGATCTTCGCCGTCGCCGGCCTCGGCGGGCGGGTGCAGCCCCCTGCCGCCTCCGGCAAGGCCTACGAGAAGCCGTGAGTGACACGGTGAACACCGGACCTGTCGTCGATTGGGACGCGCTGCGGGCCGTCGCCAACGAGGCGAAGACGCACGCGTACGTGCCGTACTCGAAGTTCCCCGTGGGGGTGGCCGCGATCGTCGATGACGGGCGCATCATCTCCGGCGCGAACGTCGAGAACGCCTCGTACGGTCTCACCCTGTGCGCGGAGTGCGCGCTGGTGTCGAGCCTGCACATGACCGGCGGCGGACGCCTGGTCGCCTTCACCTGCGTGGACGGGCACGGCGACGTGCTGATGCCGTGCGGGCGCTGCCGCCAGCTGCTGTACGAACACTCCGCCCCGGGCATGCTGCTCGAGACGGTATCCGGCGTGAAGACGATCGACGAGGTGATCCCGGATGCCTTCGGCCCCCGCCACCTCGAGGACTACCGCGCGGAGTAGCCGGGCCTCCCGGCTCCCGCGCACGACACAAGGAGCACCACCATGGCCATCGAACCGTTCGACGTCGTCGACCTGATCCGCACCAAGCGCGACCACGGCATCCTGAGCACCGCGCAGATCGACTGGCTGATCGACGCGTACACCCGCGGTTACGTCGCCAACGAGCAGATGTCGGCGATGACGATGGCGATCTTCCTCAACGGCATGGAGCGCCGCGAGATCCGCGACATGACGCTGGCCATGATCGCGAGCGGAAAGACGATGAACTTCTCCTCGCTCTCGAAGCGCACGACCGACAAGCACTCCACCGGCGGAGTCGGCGACAAGATCACCCTGCCGCTCGCGCCGTTGGTCGCCTCCTTCGGCGTCGCCGTTCCGCAGCTCTCCGGTCGCGGTCTCGGTCACACCGGCGGCACGCTCGACAAGCTGGAGAGCATCCCGGGCTGGCGCGCGAACCTCAGCAACGAGGAGTTCTTCTCGCAACTCGAGAACGTCGGCGCCGTCATCTCGGCGGCGGGGTCCGGGCTGGCGCCCGCGGACGGCAAGCTCTACGCGCTGCGCGACATCACCGGCACCGTCGAAGCGATCCCGCTGATCGCCTCCTCGATCATGAGCAAGAAGATCGCCGAGGGCACCGCAGCGCTGGTGCTCGATGTGAAGTTCGGCTCGGGCGCCTTCCTCAAAGACATCGACCAGTCGCGCGAACTCGCGCGCACCATGGTGGCACTCGGCGAAGACGCAGGCGTCGCGACATCCGCTCTCCTCACCAACATGAACGTGCCGCTCGGCCTCGCCATCGGCAATGCCAACGAGGTGCGCGAGTCCGTGGAGGTACTCGCGGGCGGGGGACCGGCGGATGTCGTCGCCCTCACCATCGCGCTGGCCCGGGAGATGCTCGCTCTCGCCGGCCAGCCCGACGCCGACGTCGAAGCGGCCCTGGCCGACGGGCGGGCGATGGACACCTGGCGCGCGATGATCGTGGCCCAGGGCGGCGATCCGGATGCCGCGTTGCCGGTGGCCAAGGAGACGATGGTCGTCACCGCCGATCGCGACGGCGTGCTGGTGGAGCAACAGGCGCTGCCATTCGGAGTCGCCGCCTGGCGGCTCGGGGCGGGTCGTGCCCGCGCTCAGGACCCGGTGCAGCACGCGGCGGGCATCGACCTCCACGCCAAGCCGGGCGACACGGTCGCAGCCGGTCAGCCGCTGTTCACGCTCAGCGCCGACGAGCCCGAGCGATTCGAGCGGGCACTCGAGGCGCTGGACGGGGCGTACCGCATCGGCGACCCCGGCGACGCGGTGCTCGACGGCGGACCACTGATCGCGGAGCGGATCGGCGCATGAGCCGGCGCCGGAGCACGCGATTCGCCGACTGGATGTTCCGCAACCGGCAGACCGGCCGGATCACGATCGGGCAGCCGGCGAACCTGTCGCAGAAGCTGTTTCAGGGCATCACGCTCGTCGGTATCTTCCTGCCGCGCGGGCGGGTGCGCACCGCGGCGGCCGTCGGTGCCGTTTCCGTGCTCGGCTGGTGGGCAATGGACGAATTGACGCGCGGCGTCAACCCGTTCCGCCGTCTCTCGGGTGCCGTCACCCTCGCGGGCATCGGCTATCTCGCCGTCAGAAAGTCACGGCCCTCGACCGTCGCACATCGATGATCCTGACTCATTCCCTGCTGCCCTTCCAGCCCGGGGTGCTGCGGCCGTAGCCCAACCGGTGCGCCTGCACCGCGTCATAGGTGAGACGCAGCGAGTCCTCGGCGGACTCGTAATTGCCTTGGAGCAGCCGCACGACGAGAAAATCGACGAGCGCCATCTGCGCGATCCGGCTGGCCATCGCGCCGGACCGATAGCGCGTCTCGCGCGCGCTCGTGGCGAGGACGAGGTCCGCGGCCGCGCCGAGCGGCGATTCGGGGAAGTTCGTGATGGCCACAGTGGTCGCCCCAGCAGCCTTCGCGACCTCCAGGCTGTGATTGGTCTCCACCGAGAGACCGGAGTGCGAGATGCCGATGAAGACGCATCCGGGGCGGCTGAGGGCGACGGAGGTGAGGGCGAGGTGGGTGTCGGTCCAGCAGTACGAGCTGAAGCCGATCCGATGCAGCTTCTGGTGCAAGTCCTGACCGGTGAGGCCGCTGGAGGCGACACCGAAGATGTCGATGCGTGGGGCCGTGCGAATGGCGTCGACCACGCCGTCGAGAGCGACGAGGTCGAGCGCCCGAGCGGTCTCCTCGATCGCGCGGGCCTCCTGGTATGCCACCTTGGTCACCACCTCGAGCGCGCTGTCCGCCGGATCGATGTCGGCATCGGCGACCTGGAAGTGTTCTCGATCGGCCTGCTCGCGGCTGATGGCGGAGGCGAGCGCCATCCGGAAGTCGCGATAGCCGGAGAATCCGACGGACTGGCAGAGCCGCGCGACGCTCGCCTGGGAGACGCCGCAGTACGAGGCGAGCTCGTTGATGGTGGAGTCGACCACCGTGCTGGGGTTCTCCAGGATGCGCTCGGCGATCCGACGTTCGGCGTTGCTTAGGGTCGGGAGGCGCTGCCGAAGCACCAGCAGAACGTCGGTCGACATCGCACTCCTCAGGCTGTGCT
>JBEVGK010000250.1:0-3814 GCA_040511795.1 Lacisediminihabitans sp.
CGAGGGTCTTGCGCTCGTCGGCGCTCACCGGCGTGTAGCCGGCGGGGGCCCAGAGGTCTTTCTCGATGCGGTGCCAGCCGGTCCAGGTGGCGCCGGCGTCGAGGTCGGCCTCGCGGATGTCCATGTCGGTGTCGAGGTCGGGGAACTTCTCCGCGAGCGGCTCGATGCGCTCGTAGTGGGCGCGGGCGGTGGGGTACAGCTTCTGCGCGGTCGCGGTGTCGCCGGCCTCGTAGGCGGAGACGAAGGCCTGCGTGTCGGTGACAAGCTCGCCGACCTGGTCCTTCGCGTAGGAGACATACTGGGCGACCGCGCCGGCGATCGCCTTCTTGTCGCTGGCGGGAACGATCTTCGCGCCGGAGTCGGTGACGGTGAACTTGGTCTCGCCGACGCCGGCACCGACCATGCCGGGCTTGCAGCTGGTGTAGTAGGTGCCCGGCTCGAGCTGGGCGACGTACTTCGGGGTGGTGCCGGGGCCGACGTTCTCCTTCTCGCCGATGATGCGCAGCTTGTCCTCGGCGAGGATCTCGAATTCGGAGACATCCGAGCCCGAGTTGGAGATCGTGAAGGTGATCGCGCCGCTGGGGGCGGTCGTGGTCGACAGCTCGCAGGCGTCATCGGAGGCCTTGACGCTGACGCTGGCGGCCGAGGAACCGGATGACGCAGTCTGGTTGTTCGGCACGCATCCGGTGAGGATGAGGGCGAGCGCTCCGGCGGCTGCCGCTCCGACGATGAGGGTGTGCTGCTTCATACGTGCTCTCCTGTGGTGGCTCGGGTGCGTTGTTGCGCCGCCGCGGTGGTGCGCGGACGGCGATGTTGATGGATGAATGCGGGGACGGTGATGGCGAGGTAGAGCGCCCAGACGATGACCTGCGCCCAGCTCGGGGTGGGGTTGAAGTTGACGATGCCCTGTAGCACCGTGCCGTACCAGCTGCTCGGGTCGATGACGGTGCTGAGATCCCACGCCGTGGCGGATCCTCCAGGCAATAGCCCCGCCTCCTGCAGATCGCCGATTCCGTAGGCGAGCACACCGGCCGCGACGATGATGAGGAACCCGCCGGTCCAGGTGAAGAACTTGCCGAGGTTGATGCGCACGAAACCGCGGTAGATGAGGATCTCGATCACCACCGCGGTGATGATGCCGAGAAGCGCGCCCAGCACCGGAATGAGGGTATCGGGGCTGGCGTCGACGGTCGCCCAGACGAAGAGTGCTGTCTCGATGCCCTCGCGTCCGACCGAGAGGAAGGCGAGCAGTACTATTCCCCAACCGGCACCCAGAAGCGCGACATCCATGCGGTTCTCGAGATCGTGCTTGAGGCTGCGGGCGGTCTTCGCCATCCAGAAGATCATCCAGGTGACGAATCCGACCGCGATGATCGACAGTCCGCCCCCGATCGCCTCCTGGGCTTGGAATGACAGGCCGTACGGTCCCCACGTGAGGATGGCGCCGACGCCGAGGGAGACCACCACGGCGATGGCGATGCCGATCCAGATGCGGGGGAGGACATCCGTGCGCTTCACCTTGACGACGTAGGCGATGAGGATGCCGACGACCAGCGCGGCTTCGAGGCCTTCGCGCAGGCCGATCAGGAAGTTGGGGAGCACGGGAACATTTCGATCTGCAAACGGGGATTGGTAAGGCTTACCTTACCGGGTCGACTCTAGCCGTGGCGCAATATCCTGTCCACATGGCGGCCGACGGTACACAGCTGGGTGAGAGCACGCAGGAGCGGGTGCTGTTCGTGCACGCGCACCCCGACGACGAGAGCATCACCACCGGGGGCACGATCGCGACGCTGGTGGATCGCGGAGCGCTGGTGACGGTGCTCACCTGCACACGAGGGGAGCACGGCGAGGTCGTGCCGACCGACATCCGCTCACTGCAGGGCGACGGTGCCGCCCTCGCCGCCTACCGCACCGGCGAACTCGCCGAGGCTCTCGCGATCCTCGGCGTCGCCGACCATCGTTTCCTCGGCGAGCGGAGTGCGCGCTGGCCGGGCCGCGCACCGCGTGTCTACACGGACTCCGGGATGCAGTGGGGGAGGTCTGGGCCGGTGCCGCTCGACGTCGTCTCCGACGACTCCCTCTGTGCCGCCGACTTCAGCGAGGTCGCCGCCGACATCGCCGCCGTCATCGACCAGACCCGGCCCACGGCCGTGATCAGCTACGACAGCGCCGGCGGCTACGGGCACCCCGACCACGTGCGCGTCGCAGAAGCCGCCCAGCGTGCCGCAGACGTGCTGGGCGTGCCCTTCTTCGCGGTGCAGCCCGACGGCGCCGCGGGGGAGCGGACCGTGGATGTCAGCGTGGCCTTCGATCGCAAACGTGCGGCAATGGCCGCCCACCGCAGTCAGCTCACGATCGACGGCGACGACTTCGCGCTCTCCAGCGGACCGGCACGGGCCATCGGTGTGAGCGAGTCGTACAGTCGGGTGCGCGAGGCAGCGCCGCATCCGCCGTCCTGGAAAGAGCAGTCGCTGAGCGTCAAGGTCTTCGTGTGCGCGCTGGCGTTCGTCGTCGGCGCGGGTCTCGGCGGTGTCTCGACCGTCGAGCACCAGTTCACGCTGCAGCTCGGCTCGTGGTCGGTTCCGATCGGGGCGGTCGTGAGCGTGCTGGTCGCCGCCGGCCTGTTCATCGGTGCTCGCCTCGCCTTCGGCGGTCGGCTGGTCGCCCTGTTCGCCGCCATCGGATTCATCGGCGTCGTCGCGCTGCTCTCGGTGCCCGGCAGCGGGGGGTCGGTGCTCGTACCGGCCAACCCGGCCGGCTACACGCTCACCTACGGGCCCGCGGTGATCGCGCTGCTGGTGCTGGCCTGGCCTGCGTCGGGGACCTTCGTGCGCCGCGATAAGCTGGAGGGACCTGTCCAACCGAAGGGAACTCCCGCCTCGTGACCTACGTCATCGCCCTCCCGTGCGTGGATGTGAAAGACCGAGCCTGTATCGACGAATGCCCCGTCGACTGCATCTACGAGGGCGATCGGATGCTGTACATCCACCCCGACGAGTGCGTCGACTGCGGTGCGTGCGAGCCGGTGTGCCCCGTCGAGGCGATCTACTACGAGGACGACCTGCCGGAGAAGTGGGGCGACTACTACAAGGCGAACGTGGAGTTCTTCTCCGAGGTCGGTTCGCCCGGCGGTGCCTCGAAGGTGGGTGTGATCCACCACGACCACGCGGTGATCACCGCGCTTCCGCCGCAGGGCCCCGCGGCCTAGCGGCATGCCGCTGCAGCTGCCCGACTTTCCCTGGGATTCGCTCGAGCCGTTCTCGGCCCGTGCCAGATCCCACCCTGAGGGCATCGTCGACCTCTCGGTCGGCTCACCCGTCGACCCGACACCCGCCATCATCCGGGAATCCCTCGCCGAGGCGACGGACGCACACTCCTACCCCGCGGCCGCGGGCAGCGTTGCGCTGCGTGAGGCGATCGTCTCCTGGTACGCCCGCCGGCGCGACGTCACCGACCTGAGCGTCGCGAACGTCCTGCCGACCATCGGTTCCAAGGAGCTCATCGCGGGGCTCGCACTCTGGCTCGGCCTCGGGCCCGGGGATGTCGTGGTGCAGCCCGCGCGCGCCTACCCGACCTACGCGGTGGGCGCCGCGCTCGTCGGCGCGACCGTCGTCGCCAGTGACGACCCGGCCGAGTGGCCGGAGGGCACCAGGCTGATCTGGATCAACAGCCCGGCAAACCCTGACGGCCGGATCATGGATGTCGCGCAGCTCCGCACCGCGGTGGCCCGGGCACGCGAACTCGGGGCGATCATCGTCAGCGACGAGTGCTATGCGGAGCTCGCCTGGGAGGCCCCGTACACGACCGCCGA
>JBEVGK010000251.1:0-3759 GCA_040511795.1 Lacisediminihabitans sp.
TCAGCTCGGTGTTGGAGTACGAGCCGGCGAGCAGAGTGTCCATGCGGGTCTGCGCGTTGGCCGCGAGCCAGCCGGTGGTCTGCGTCTGGGCGATCGAGGTCTGACCCGAGACGACCTTCAGCGTGCCGTCGTCGATCTTCGGCTGCAGCACCTTGAGGGCACCATCGAAGAAGACCTTGGCGTTCGGGTCGGTCTGCGCACCCGAGAACAGCTCGATGTTGTAGCTCTTCGCGCTCGGGTAACGCTCCTTCATGCCGTCGAGCAGGGCCTGGCCCTGCAGCTCGCCGACCTTGAAGTTGTCGTACGCCACGTAGTAGTTGACGTCCTTCGAGTCCTGGATGATGCGGTCGTAGGCGATGACAGTCGCGCCGTTAGCGGCGGCGGCCTTCACCTGCGAGCCGAGCTGCTTGCCATCGAACGCACCGATGATGAGCACCTTGGCACCCTTGGTGTTCATCGTCGAGATCTGGCTGGCCTGCTCCGAGGCGGTGTTGTTCGAGGGTGCGTACTGCACGTCCGGCTTGAAGCCGGCCTCGGTCAGGCCGTCGGTGAAGAGCTTGCCCGCGAGGACCCAGTTCTCCGAGGTCTTGTCGGGCAGCGCGACTCCGATGAGCGAGCCGGACTTGAAGCCCGAGGCGTCACTGCCCGAGCCGCTGTCGCTACGTGCGGAACAACCCGAGAGGGCCATCAGCGCGACCCCGGCGATTGCCACGGTCGTGATTGCGATTTTGCGCATTGTGTTCACTTTCTCTGTATGTGATGTGCGGGTAGTTGCAAGGGCGGGGCTGGTTAGTTCCCCTGGACTACTCCGGACGCTGCTATGCGTCAGGCGTAGTGGACTGTGAGCGCGAGGAAGCCTCTGCGCTGTTTCCATCGGGCTCGACCGACTGGCGGTCGAGGGGAGCGGTGCCCGAGACATCCGGGTCGTCCGGGCCCATGGGGGAACGCTTGCGGGTCAGCAGACCGATGAGCGATGGGCGACCGGAGCGCTTGCTGTATACGTCGATACCGACCGCGAGCAGCAGCACGAGACCCTTGATGATCTGCACGCGGTCGTTGGAGACACCGAGCAGCTGCAGACCGTTGTTGAGCACCGCGATGACGAGACCACCGACGATAGAGCCGACGATGGTTCCGATACCACCGGCGACGGCGGCGCCACCGATGAAGACTGCGGCGATGGCGTCGAGTTCCCAGCCGGTGCCATCACCAGGACCGGATGCTCCGGCCCGGGCAACACCGATCATGCCGGCAACGGCGGCGAGCACCGACATGTTCAGCATGACGAAGAAGTTGACGCGCTTGATCTTGACGCCCGAGAGCTCCGCCGCGTGCCAGTTTCCACCAACCGCGTAGATGTGGCGACCGAAGGTGGTGTTGCGGGTGACGAACGAGTAGATCAGCACGAGAACGCCGAGGATGATGCCGGAGATCGGAAAGCTCGTGCCGACGCGGCCGGAGGCGAAGAGGAGGGTCGCTCCGCCGGCGACGAACACCAGGATGACGAGCTTGACGACGCTGACCCAGACCGGGGCCTTCTCTGCACCCATCAGCGTCTGAGTGCGACGCTGCCGGATCTCCTGCCACACCAGTGCGGCGATGGCGATCAGTCCGAGGATCAACGTGCCGTTGCTGTAGTTGGTGTTCGGTCCGAAGTCCGGGATCGATCCGTTACCGATGAAGGTGAAGGAGTCGGGCACGGTGACGGTGTTCGAGTTTCCGAAGTACTGGTTCGCCCCACGGAAGATGAGCATGCCCGCCAGGGTGACGATGAACGCGGGAACGCCGACGTAGGCGACCCACCAGCCCTGCCACGCTCCGATGACCGCGCCGAGGACGATACCGAGCAGAATCGCCACCGGCACCGGGAAGTGCCAGCTGACCATCGCCGTTGCGACGACGATTCCGACGAAGGCCGCCACCGATCCGACCGACAGGTCGATGTGCCCCGCGATGATGACCATGACCATGCCGATGGCCAGGATCAGCACGTAGGCGTTCTGGTTGACCAGGTTGATCAGGTTGGTCGGGTCGAGGGTCAGTCCACCGGTGAGGATCTGGAACAGGATGATGATGACGACGAGGGCGCCCAGGATGCCGACCTGGCGTCCGCTGGACTGCCCACCGCCGAACATCTTGCCGAGGTCCTTGAAGCGGAATCCCGACTTGGTCGGGGCTTCGTCGCGATTAGCGCTCATTTGTCGTTAACTTTCTTCTTCGCCGAAGTCATGCTCTTCAGAAGGGTTTCGGGATCGGCCTGGTCGGCCGGGATGTTCGCGGTGATCGCACCCTCGAAGATCGTGTAGATGCGGTCGGAGACGCCGAGGAGTTCTGGCAACTCGGAGGAGATCAGGATGACGCCCTTACCCTGCGCCGCGATGTCACGGATGATGCCGTAGATCTCCGTCTTCGCACCCACGTCGATGCCACGGGTGGGCTCGTCGAGGATGAGCAGGTCGGGGTCGGTGAACAGCCACTTGGCCAGCACGACCTTCTGCTGGTTCCCACCGGAGAGCTTGTTGACGCCCTCGTCGACGGTCGGCGTCTTGATGCGCAGGCTCTTGCGGTAGGCGTCGGCCACGTTGTGCTCTTCGACGTGGTTGATCACACCGTTCGGGGCGATCTTGGAGAGCTTGGCGGCGACGACCGAATCCTTGATGTCGTCGAGCAGGTTCAGTCCCAGCGCCTTGCGGTCCTCGCTCACGTAGGCGAGACCGTGATCGATCGCCTCACTCACGTTGCGAATGAGGATTTCCTTGCCGTCTTTGAAGATCTGCCCGGACACGTAGTTGCCGTACGAGCGACCGAAGAGGCTCATCGCCAACTCCGTGCGCCCGGCACCCATGAGTCCGGCGAACCCCACCACCTCACCGCGTCGCACGGTGAAGCTCGAGTTCTTCACGACGAGGCGCTCGGCGGTCAGCGGGTGCTGCACCGTCCAGTTCTTGACCTCGAAGAAGGTCTCGCCGATGTTCGGCGAGCGGTCGGGGAAGCGGTTCTCGAGAACGCGACCGACCATGCCGCGGATGATGCGGTCCTCACTCACGCCGTCCTTGACCACATCGATCGTCTCGATGGTCTTGCCGTCGCGGATGATCGTGATCGAGTCGGAGATGCGCTCGATCTCGTTGAGTTTGTGCGAGATCATGATCGACGCGATGCCGCGGCCCTTGAGACCGAGGATCAGGTCGAGCAGGTGCTGCGAGTCGCTCTCGTTCAGCGCGGCGGTGGGCTCGTCGAGGATGAGGAGCTTCACCGACTTGTTCAGCGCCTTGGCGATCTCGACCAGCTGCTGCTTGCCGACACCGAGGTCCTTGATCTGCGTGTCGGGATCGTCATCGAGTCCGACACGCGCCAGCAGATCGATCGCCTTGCGCTTCGCCGCGACCCAGTCGATGACGCCGAAGCGACGCGGCTCATTGCCGATGAAGATGTTCTCGGTGATCGAGAGCTCGGGGATGAGCGCGAGTTCCTGATGGATGATGACGATGCCGGCGGCCTCGGACGAGCGGATGTCGCGGAAGCGGCACACCTCACCCTGGAAGATAATGTCGCCGGTGTAGGTGGCGTAGGGGTAGACCCCGGAGAGCACCTTCATCAGCGTGGACTTGCCCGCGCCGTTCTCACCGCAGATCGCGTGAACCTCACCCCTCCTGACCTCGATGGATACACCGTCGAGCGCTTTCACGCCCGAGAAGTCCTTTCCGATGTCGTTCATCTTGAGGATCGTGTTCGGCTCCATGTCTGCCTCCTTTCACT
>JBEVGK010000252.1:0-6961 GCA_040511795.1 Lacisediminihabitans sp.
GTCCTTCGACTTCGGGCGCGCCTCGGTGATGGCGATCGTGCTGATGTTGATCCTGGTGGTCGCTACGGTCGCCTCCCGCCTGTATTTCAGCAAGCGCACGGAGTACGAGCTGTCATGAGACGCAGCTCTCGCCTGGTCGACACCGTCACCTACACCGTGCTCATCGTGGGTCTGCTGATCACCCTGGTGCCCTTCGTGCAGAGTCTGCTCACCGCACTGAAGACACCGGAGCAGTTCGCGACGAGCCCGGCGACCGCCCTGCCGAACCCGGTGACCCTGCAGAACTTCGGGGATCTGCTCGCCCGCTACGGTTTTCTGCGGGCCGTGCTGGTGACACTCGCCGTGGTGGTCACCATCGTGGTGGTGCAGGTCACCTGCTCGGTGCTCGCCGCCTACGCCTTCGCCCGGCTTCGCTTCCCCGGCCGCGATGTGCTGTTCTGGGCCTACCTCGGCACGCTCATGGTTCCGGCGATCGTCACGACGATCCCGCTCTACACGCTGTTCGCCCAGGCCGGCCTGCGCGACACCTTCTGGGGCATCATCGCGCCGTCGCTGCTCGGCTCGCCGTACGCGGTGTTCCTGCTGCGCCAGCACTTCCTCGCTATCCCGCACGACCTGCTGGACGCGGCGACGCTGGATGGCGCCGGCACCCTGCGCACCCTGTGGAGCATCGCCGTTCCGGTCAGTCGACCGATCATCGCCACCCTCGTGGTGATCACTGCGGTCAGCCACTGGAACAACTTCCTCTGGCCCCTCATCATCACCTCGGGCGGCGACTGGCAGGTGCTCACCGTGGCGACAGCATCGCTGCAGACGCAGTACAACGGCAACTGGACGCTGGTGATGGCCGCGGCCGTCATCTCCCTCACCCCGCTACTCGCCCTCTTCCTCGTCTTCCAACGACAGATCGTCAGCTCGCTCGCGATCCGCGGCATCCACTGACCGTCGATCACCCAACCAACCCTGGAGAAAAGACAGACATGCGCACGTCGACACGAACATTCACCCGGCTCATCGCAGGGGTGGCGGGCCTCGCGGCGCTCGCCGTGGGGCTCAGCGGATGCTCGGACTCCGGCAGCGCGGACGGCGCGGGCGACACGACCACCGTTACGTTCCGCATCTGGAGTGACGACGCCGTGGCCGCAGCCTACGAGAAGTCGTTCGACGCGTTCACGAAGGCCAACCCCGACATCACCGTGAAGGTGAACCAGGTCCCGTGGGCGAACTACTGGGACAAGCTGCGCACCGACCTCTCCGCGGGAGGTGGCGACGACATCTTCTGGACCAACGCCTACAACTTCGCCCCGTACGCCGACAACTCGAAGCTCGTGAACGTCTCGTCGAAGCTTTCGAACGAGGTCGATGCCTGGGAGCCGTCTGCGGTGAAGCAGTACACCCGCAAGGGCACTCTCTGGGGCGTTCCGCAGCTGATCGACGGCGGCAAGGTGCTCTACTACAACAAGGAGCTGGTCGAGAAGGCCGGCGTCGACCTCACCGACCTGGCCTGGAATCCGGAGCACACGGCCGACGACACCTTCCTTCCCGCCCTGAAGAAGCTCACCGTGGACGCCGCCGGCCGTACGGCGGACGAGCCCGGATTCGATGGCTCGAACCTCACGCAGTACGGCTTCAACGCCTCGAACGACTTCGATGCGATCATCGGCAACTTCGTCGGCTCGAACGGCGGGCTGTACCAGTCGGGCGGAAAGTACACCTTCGCCAGCAACGCCAAAGCGGAGCAGGCGATCGAATACGTGGTGAACCTGGTCGACAAGTACCACGTCGCCCCGTCCGCGGCCGACACCAACGGCAACGGCGACTTCACCCGCGACCAGTTCCTGCAGGGAAAGCTCGCCGTCTTCGAATCCGGCTCGTACAACCTCGCGACGATCCACTCGTCGGCGAAATTCGACTGGGGGATCGCCCCCATCCCCGCCGGGCCGGCCGGCCGCATCCCGGTGACCAACAGCATCATCGCGGCGGGGAACGCTGGGAGCAAGCACGCGGATGCCACCCTCAAGGTGCTGCGCTGGATCGGCAGCGAGAAGGGCAGCCTCGCTCTCGGCGCCAGCGGTTCGCTGATCCCGGCGGTCACCGCCGCGCAGGGCCCGTACTTCGACTACTGGACGAAACAGGGGGTCGATGCCAAGCCGTTCGTTGACGGCGTCGCCGACGGCACCCTGAAGAACGACGTCATCCCGAATGCGGCTGCCACGGCGGACGATCTCACCACGGCGCTCGACGAGATCTTCGCGGGGCGCTCCAACGGCTCGGTCGCGGCGGCGTTGAAGGCGGCTCAGACAGCCGCCAACGCCGGACTCTCGGAGTAGGAGAGTGACCCTCGCCGATTTCCGTGCCGCCCGCGATCGGGCCGCACGTGGCCCGCGAGGGTCGGTCGCCTTCGTCTGGGGTGATTTCATCGACGGTGACGATCAGGTCGTCTCCGGCGCACCAGGGCTGTGGTCGCCCGCCCCGGTCGGGATCGCCGGGATCGTTGTCACCGCGACGGCGGCCGACGGCATCCGCATCGGTGGGGCGCTCGTCGATGGCACCGCGACACTGTTCCACGACTCTGCGCACGGGCCGCACCTGGCCACCTTTCCCGGCGGTGCCGAGGGTGTGGTCTTCAGCTACGACGCGCAGCGGTTCGCGCTGCAGGTCTGGAATCCGGCATCCGAACTGGCCCGCGGCTTCGCCCGGATCGATGCATACGATGAGGACCCGGCCTGGGTGCTTCGCGCCGAGGTGCACGACGTCACCGAGGGGAGGACGGTTGCGATCGCCCACCATCGCGATCCGCGCCCGGTCGAGGTGCCGGTCGTCGCCGAACTGCGCTTCGAGGTGGAGGGCAGCCCGGTGACGCTCCTGGCCGGGCGGTATGGAGACGATTACCTCGTCTCGTTCCGTGACCGCACCAGCGGGTCAGAGACCTACGGTTCTGGGCGCACACTCGCGGTCGCGATGACCGGAACGGATGCGGCGACGCTCGACTTCAATCGCGCCACGCTGTTGCCCTGCGCGTTCAGTCATGCCTGGAACTGCCCGCTGCCGCCCGCGGAGAACACGCTCCCCTTCCGCGTGACCGCGGGGGAGAGGAACGTGCTCGCTGCGGACGGCAGCGTCTTGCTCTGATCGAGCCGGGACTTAGGAGGTCTGGATGCTGGCGGCCGTTCCCACGCCCACGATGATCGCGATGATGATGCCGAGAACGAGCAGGACGGCTCCGACGATGACCCCGGCAAGGGCGGGAGTGTTCTTGTAGCCGGCGTTCTTCGACTGGTTCAGCGCGATCGCGCTGATGATCAGGCCGATCAGGTTGAAGAAGATCGCGACGACGAGACCGACGATTCCGAGGGTCTTGCCGGGATAGTCGGTCCCGGCGGGTGCGGCGACCGGGCTGCTGGACGTGCTCATTGGATTCCCCCTTGTAGTGGGCGGACCGTTCCGCCTTTCGAACTGTATAGCGCCGCCGCAGGACCGCTGGCAAGCCCCTCGTGCGGGGCGACGCCGGTGCGAATACTGCTACGTCCCGTTACGCAGAGCGAGCACTCATCCGTTAGAGCGAGGATGCTGGGGTGATGACGATCGCACCCGGCTTCTCCCTCGCCGAGGTGCGGGCCGGCCGCTCGTCGGTGAAGTGGACGCGCTACGCCCCCGACGTCATCCCCCTCTCCGTCGCCGAGATGGACTACCAGATCGCGCCGGCGGTGGCCGAGACCCTCGTCGAGCGGGTGCGCGCATCCGACTTCGGATACATCGACGCGCCCGGCCCGCTGGCCGGTGCCTTCGCCGACTTCGCGGCGACGCGCTGGGGGTGGCGGGTCGACCCCGAGCGGGTGCGGGTCACCACCGACGTGAGCACCGCCATCGTCGAGACCCTCCGCTATGGCATTCCGCGCGGCGGATCGGTCGTGATCAACCCGCCCGTCTACACGGCCTTCTATGAGTTGATCGACGAGGCGCGCGCGACGCGCGTCGAGGTGCCGCTGGTGGAGCGGGATGCCGACTGGTCGCTCGACCTGGTCGCCCTCGAACGGGCATTCGCCGATGGGGCGGATGCCTACCTGCTCTGTCACCCGCAGAACCCGCTCGGCCTCGTCTTCGACGAGAAGACCCTCGGCGAGATCGCGCGCCTCGCCGCGACCTACGACGTACTGGTCATCAGCGACGAGGTACACGCCCCGCTCACCCACCCCGGCGTGACCTTCGTGCCCTTTCTCGATGTCGCCGCCGTGTACGGTGCTCGCGCTGTCTGCGTCACCTCGGCAAGCAAGGGCTGGAACCTCGCCGGTGTGAAGTGCGCGCTGATGGTCGCCGGCGACGGTCGCACCCTCGCCCTGCTCGACAGCTTTCCCGAAGAGGTCACCTGTCGCACCAGCATCCTCGGGTTGCACGCCAACGTGACCGCCTTTGCCGCAACCGACTGGCTCGACGACACCCTCGACGCGATCGTCGCCAACGACCGATTGCTGGCCGACCTGCTCGCGGCCGAACTGCCCGCCGCCGTGTACCACCGGCCGTTCGCGAGCTATCTCGCCTGGATCGACCTACGTGCCTTCGGGCTCGGCGAGGATCCGGCCGGCGTGCTCATCGATACCGCCCGTGTCGCCCTCAACTCCGGGCACAGGTACGGGGCCGCATACGACGGCTTCGTGCGGATCAACCTGGCCTGCGACCCGGAGATCCTGCGCGAGGCGATCCACCGGATCGCCGCGAGCATCCGCTAGTCGGACCCGCCGCGGGAGGGCACCACCAGCACCGGGCAGTTCGCCCGGTCGGCACACTTCGTGCTGACGGAACCGAGCAGGAGGCCTTCGAAGCCGCCACGTCCCCGGTTGCCGAGCACCAGCATCCGTGCGTCGCTCGACGACCGCAGCAGAACCTCCTCGGCGCCACCGAACACCCCGTGGCCGGTCACCGACACGGTCGGGTACTCATCGAGTAGTGGACGGATGTCGCGCTCCAGTTCCCGGGTGACCGTCGCGGAGATCTCGCGGAAGGATGAGACGTAGCCCTGGTCCCAGACCGAGCCCTTGGGTGCGGTGTCAATCGTCCACGACCGGATCACGACGACCGGCGCATCGAGGCGGAGAGCGAGCTCCAGCGCACGGGTGAGTGCGTGATCGGATTGCGCGGACCCGTCGTGCCCGACGACGATGGTCTGCTCGGTCACGATCGGCGCCAGGTCGACGGGATCGCCGGCTCGCGCCGCCGGTGTGGAAATGTGGCGACGACCGACCTCGGGCACGACCAGAACCGCGCCGTCTGCGCGGTGCAGACACTCGTTGCTCACCGAGCCGAGGAGGAGGCCGGTGAAACCGCCGCGTCCGCGAGACCCGACCACAAGCATCCGATCGGCCGAGGTGAGAGCGCACAGCACGTCGGCCGGTCGCCCGGCTTGCACGAGGTATTGCGCGGTCAGACCGGGGTGCGCCGTGACGAAGTCACGGGTGTCGCTGATGAGCTGGTCGCGCACCGCCGAGGAGAGTTCGTCGGCGGCGCCGGGGTAGCCCAGCAGATCGGCGACGCTGGCGGGGGAGTCGGCGATCGCGAAGGCGCGCACGATCTCCACCGAGGCACCGAGCCGGTCGGCGAGATCGAGACCCACCACCAACGCATGGGTGGCCCCGGGGGATCCGTCGTGACCGATGATGAGGGTGGGCTGGGCGTCGTTGCTGGGCATGTTCCCGACCATCGCACAGATGACGGGCCACCGCCAGAGCCTACGCATCTGCCCTCAGCTATAGACAGAGTCGTCTACGGCGTGGTACAACTCGAATAGCCGCCAGGAATATACCTACACTGATTCTCCGCTGCTGACTTCGGAGACAGGGGGGCCCATCGTGGCCAAGTCGAAGCATACTCGCATCACGCTGATCGCCGCGACATTCGGCGTCGCGTTGGGCCTATTCGCCGCGCCGACGGCCGCGTCGGCCGCGATTCCCGACGGGGGAATCGATCTCGGTACGGCCACAGCCTACGGGGTCTTGGCCGGGAGCACCGTGACCAACACGGGGCCGACGACGATCACCGGCGATGTCGGTCTCTCCCCGGGCAGTGCGGTCACCGGCTTCCCGCCCGGCATCGTGAACGGCGTGTTCCACATCGCCGACGCCGAGGCGATCCAGGCGAAGCTCGACCTGATCACCGCATACAACCAGGCCGCCGGCCTCGCCCCGACCAGCTCAGGGCTGGGTAACCTTGGCGGACTCTCCCTCGTGCCCGGGGTGTATTCGGGCAACACGCTGTCGCTCACTGGCACACTGACACTGGAGGGGACCGCGGCATCCGTCTGGGTGTTCCAGTCGGCGAACACCCTCACCACCGCGTCGTCGAGCAACATCGTCATCAATGGTGGCGCCACGGGCTGCAACGTCTTCTGGCAGGTCGGGAGTTCGGCCACCTTCGGTACTGCCACCGCCTTCGCCGGCACAGTCATGGCCCAGCAGTCGATTACGGCAAACACGGGAGCCACCTTCGCCGGTCGGCTTCTGGCGCAGAACGCTGCGGTGACCCTGGATTCGAACGTGATCACCCGACCGAGCGGATGCGACGTCAACAGTCCTGCTGTCACCTCGCCCGCCCCGACGGACGCGACCGTCGGAACACCGTACTCGTTCCGCGTCGTCGCGACAGGTACCCCGACCCCGACCTATTCGATCACCGCCGGTGCTCTCCCCGCCGGGCTCAGCCTCGATTCCGTCACCGGGGTCATCTCTGGAACCCCGACGACGGCGGGAACCGCCACGTTCACCGTCACCGCAGCGAACGGCGTCACCCCGGCGGTTGATTCGGTCTACACGATCACCACCGCCGCAGCGGTTCCGGCCGCGGCGATAACACCGGTGGCAACTCTCCCCGACACCGGCACCGACGCGCTTCCCGTGGCCGCGCTCGGGGCGGCATTCGCCCTGATCGGCGTGGCCATGATCACCCGTCGCCGGGCTCGACGCCACTAGAC
>JBEVGK010000253.1:0-4840 GCA_040511795.1 Lacisediminihabitans sp.
CCTTCACCAGAAACCCACTCGCACCGGCGCGGATCGCCCGGGCGACGTACTCGTCCAGCTCGAAGGTCGTCACGATCACGATGTGCGTGCCCGAGAGGGCGGGGTTCGCCACGATCTGTTCTGTAGCCCACAGACCGTCGCCCTCGGGCATCCGGATGTCCATGAGCACGACATCGGGGCGTTCGCGCGTCACCAGGGAAACGGCCTCGCTGCCCGTGCCCGCCTCGCCCACGATCTCGAGGTCGGGCTCGGCCTCCAGCAGGGAGCGGAAGCCCGCGCGGATGAGCTGCTGGTCGTCGGCGATGGCGACGCGGATCATGGGGTGCCCTTCGTCGTGGGGATCGTCGTGGGGATCGTCGCGCGCACCTCGAAGCCGCCGGACTCCCGGGGGCCGGCCTCGAGGGTTCCCCCGAGGAGCTCGGCGCGTTCGTGCATGCCGAGCAGGCCACGGCCGCCGCTCGACGACGATGGCACGCCGACACCGTCGTCGGTCACGGTCAACCGGTACGCGCCATCGACCTCCTCGGCCAGAACGGTGACACGGGAGGCCTTCGCGTGCCGCAGCACGTTCGTCAGCGACTCCTGGGCGATGCGGTAGAGGGCGAGCTGCGCCGGCGCCGGCGGTGTCGTGCTGATGCGGTTCTGCACCTCCACCGCGATCCCCTGCGCCTCGATGGAGGCGGCGAGACCGGCGAGACGGGAGAGGTCGGGCTCGGGCACCAGGGGGGCGCCGGGGTCGGAACCGTCCTCCGACCGCAGTACGCCGAGCATCGAGCGGACCTCGTCGAGCGCGGTCTTGCTCGTGTCTTTGATGCTGGCCAGGGCATCCTTCGCCTTGTCCGGTTGAGCGTCCATGAGATGCAGTCCGACGCTCGCCTGCACGTTGATCTGACTGAGCGAGTGGGCGAGCACGTCGTGGAGCTCTCGGGCGATGCGGACGCGCTCGGCCTGCACCTCGGACTGCTTGCGTTCGGCGAACCGCCGCGAGAACTCCCGGAAGTTGTCACGGCGGGTGCGCACGGCCTCCCCCACGCCCATCACGATCAGGATGCCGAGGGTGATCCCTGCGACTCGCCCCGGTTGGACGTCGAGTCCGACCACGATCGAGATCGCGACCGAGCCGATCCAGGCCGCGGCGACCGAGATCCAGGCCCACGCGCGGGCACCCCGCACGATCGCCGAGACGATGGCGAAGGCGAGGGCTACGTACGGAGGCCGGTTCGCCTCGTGGAAGAGCAACAGGTCGGCGGCCGCCGCGGCTGCCGCTACCGCGACGACCGGCCCGGGCCAGCGCCGGGCACCGATCAGTGCGAGCGGCCCGATCAGGGTGATCACGACGGTGAGTACAAACCAGCCGGGAGACGGCTGTACGATCCGCTCGACCCCCTGTCCCGGCACCACGTGAATAAAGAGTCCGGGCACCTGGATGAACAGGCTGATCAGCACGGGAATCCAGAGGCGGGCCCAGCGTGACGTCTGCTCGACCCGCGCGCGGCGTTCGATCTCGTGCTCGAGCCAGGGCTCCTGCCAGCGCTCGTGCCACCGCTCGCGTGTGAACCGACCGGGGTGTGGCATTCCTCGATCGTAGTTGTGGGGCGGTGGGGCGGCATCCGCTCTGCGGAGCCTGCTGACTACTCCCGAGGGAGTACGGATGCCGCGGCGTAGGTGTCGGCGAAGTGGCGGTAGTTGCGCGACACCGCCGCCACCAACTCGGCCTCGGAGCCGCCGGCGAGCTGATCGCGCAGCGGCTGCTCCCAGATGCTGCGGCCGATCGCGAACCCGATGAAGCCGTCGATCGGCGCCGCGATCGTCAGCCAGTGATCGAGGCGATCGACGGGCGCGTCGCGCCCGAGCACAATGCAGGAGACGTGGTCGCGGCCGCCCTGGCGTGCCGCACGCACGATGTCCTCGGCCGCCGCGGTGGTCTCGAGCCCCTCGATCTTCCAGATGTCCGGCTCCACCCCGCGGCGCTGGAACTCGGTCATCACGCGGACGGTGAGCGCGGGGCGCACGTCGCGGTCGTACCGGTAGACGTCGCCGCCCACGCTCGCCAGCTGCGCATCACTGGCGGGCACCAGGAGCTCGACCATGAAGGTGCGCTTCTGCGCCGCGAGCCGCGCAGACACGACGGCCAGGTCGTCGAACTGCTTCACGCGTTCGAGCGGATCGTCATCGGGGTTGTCGCGGACCAGCACCTTCACCTGATCGGGGTCGAACGCGGCGACATGCTCGAGCCACTCGTCGCTGGCGAGAGTGCCGTACTGGAGCGTGAAGAACTTCTGTCCGCTCTTCTCGATCGGCATCGCCAGGTCCACCCCTCGCTCGCGCGCGAGTCGGGCGACCTGAGCGCCGAACAGTTCATCGACGAGGACACCGGCGGAGGCGGCATCCGCTCCCTCGGTGATGGCGGCGAGGAGACCGTCAAAGACGAGCGATTTGCCGTGCTCGATTGCGGCGGTCTGCTCGGGTGTGGGCGGCGCGGTGAGGCCGTAGACGTCGCGTTCGAGCGAGTCACGGTGATCCATCGCCAACAGGAAGATGCGCACGAACGTCTCCTTTGCCTTCGCCCTTAACGAACGAAAGCCGCAGGGGGTGGAGCCCCGTGCGACTATCGAGCTCCCCGACTTGGACTCGAACCAAGAACCGCCGCATTAACAGTGCGATGCTCTGCCAATTGAGCTATCGAGGATTGCTGTGAACAGCGTGATTACTTTACCAAAGGTTGGGCCTGCGCAAAATCGGCGCATCCCGCGCGCGTCGCGCCCCCTGCACCCTCCTCCCCCACCCTCCCCAATGGAAACTCAGGAAAAGTGTTGCGCGGGGCCCGCGGTGCCCGGTGTGTCGGGCCGCACGGCGACCAGAGTCCTGAGTTTCCGTTGGTAGGCGGGGGCAGAGCTAGCGCGGCGATCTGCCGCCCGCGGCCGGGAGATTGGGAAACTCAGGACGGTGGTCACCGCCGCGACTCCGGTGTCGGCGTGTTGCGGGGTGAACCCGACCGGTGTCCTGAGTTTCCAACTATCCGACTGCATCTGGCTATTTGACCGCATCTGGCTATTTGACCGCATCGGGGACGGGCCGGCCTAGCGCGCGGGGAGGAGGTAGGTCGGGGACGGGACCGGAGCTGGAGCGCCGAGCGGCGTCGGGATGCCCGTGGCCGGGTCGAGGCGGAAGCTGGTGACCGTGCTCGAGAGCTGGTTGGCCACGTGGAGGGTATCGCCCGTGATCACCAGATGTCGCGGCCAGTCACCACCGGTCGGCAGGGCGAACGCGGGCGCGAGGCTGTCACGACGCGCGGCCGCGATGCGATTCGACCCGCGCAGGCCGGAATACAGGTGTCCGCCGTGGCTGGCGAGGGCTGCGGCATGATCGCCGGGCGTCCAATCGGCGACGATGGCACCCGCCCCGAGGATCGCACCGTCGCCGTCGAGCCGGAACAGACCGCCGCTCAACTCCCCCAGCAGAAGAACCTCGCCCCTGGAGTGCAGCAGATCGCGCGGCCCGGTGCCCGGCGGGAACTCGGTCTCTGCCGCGAGCTCGAGGTGCTGCCCCACCGGTCGTTGCATCCGCACCCGATCCGAGCCGAGGTCGGCGCTCAGCACAGCCTCGCCGACCGCGAGCGTCGCGTGCAGGTGCGGGCCGTCCTGCGCAGCGTGCGGGCCGCTTCCGGTGCCGCGCAGAGTGTCGAGCAATCGCCCGATCGTGCCGTCCGGATTCAGCGCGAACCGGTCCGCGGTGCCGCCGACATAGTTGGACACGTACAGGTGACCGGGCGTGACAGTGATGTGACAGGGGGCAGCGCCACTGGTCGCCCGACCGCCGAGGGGTTCGAGCATCCCCGGCCCGAGCACGCGGTAGGCCTCGACCCGCGCGGCAGCCTCATCCACGGCATAGAGGATGCCCGGTGCCCCATGAGCGAGGAACGACGGCGACGAGGCCTCCGCGGCCACGCCGCGGTACTCGACGCTGCCGTCGGGCCGGGTCATCGCCCAGCCGATGCCGCTCGCGTCACCGCCCATCGAGGCGGTGTACGAGCCGACCCAGAAGCCCGTCAATATCCCAGCTTCGGGTCGACGACGCCGACGAACCTACCATCGCCGAGGAATGCCTCGACATTCTCGTGAATGCGGGCGGCGAGCAGCGGCTGCACCATCTCCGGGGTGTCGGCGACGTGCGGGGTGATGATGGCGAGCGGTTCGCGCCACAGCGGGTGCCCGTCGGGCAGCGGCTCCGGGTCGGTGACGTCGAGGCCCGCCCCGTTGATCTGGCGGCTGGCGAGGGCGCCGGCCAGGGCATCCGTGTCGACGAGTCCGCCGCGGGCGATGTTGACCAGGATGGCGGTGTCGCGCATCGCGTTCAGCTCGACCTCGCCGATCAGCTGCTTGGTGCCCTCGGTGAGGGCCGCGGCGATGACCACGACGTCGGCGTCGGGCAGCACATCGAGGAGGTGCTCGGAGCTGACGGTGCGATCCGCACCCGGCACGGGCTCCGCGCTGCGGCGCACGATCGTGATCGTCACACCGAACGGCTGGAGCAGGCGGATCAGTTCGAGGGCGATACCGCCCGCGCCGATGATGAGCACCTCGAGTCCGAACAGGGAGGTTCCGGTCTTCTGTGTGTCCCAGGTGGTGGCGAGGATGCGCTTCGGCAGTTCGCGCAGCAGCCCCAGTGTGAGGGTGAGGGCGTGCTCCGCGACCGGCTGGGCGAAGGACCCCTTCGCGCTGGTCCAGAGCAGATCGGGCCGCTGCGCGATCAGGGGCGCGTATGCATCCACGCCGGCCAGCGGCAGCTGCACCCAGCCGATCTTCGGGTGCGCGTCGAGGTAGCCACCGAGCGCCGCGGC
>JBEVGK010000254.1:0-5075 GCA_040511795.1 Lacisediminihabitans sp.
CGCGGGAACCGGCGGAGATGCCGAGCAGCACTTCGGTCACGCCCTCCGCGATCGGGGTCGGTGTGAAGGTCGCGAAGAACGGCTTCAGCAGCAGCATCACGACGATCTCGTCGGAGATGACGACGGAGACCGCATTGTCGTCGGTGAACTGCGGGTTGATGCGATAGCCGAGCGCGACGAAGAACTCCGTCGAGCGGGCGAGATCGGCGACGGGGAGGTTGATGAACGCCATCGTCGACACGGTCACTCGCCCTTCAGCACGGAGATCACGTTGCCCGCCGGGTCCAGGAACCAGGCGATGTCGGGGCCGCGGCCGCGCGAGATCCCCTTCTCGTCAGTTCCCGATCCGTCCCCGTAGATCTTGGTGACGACGCCGCGACCGTTCAGGTCGTCGACGGCCGACTCGACGTCGTCGACCGGGAAATTGAGGATGGTGAAGGTCGCCGGAACGTGGTCGGGCTTCACGTAGGCGAGGATCGTGGCCCCGCTGGCGAGGTGCAGTTCGAGAAAACCCATCGCGTTCTCGGTGACCTCGAGGCCGAGGGTCTCACCGTAGAACTTCTTGGCCGCCTCGAGGTCGTCGATCGAGAATCCGCTGAAGGCATGTGCTGCGCTGAACATGGCTGCTCCTGTCTGTGGGCGTGAGCCTGGTGCTCCGAGCTTGTTCCTGCCGGGGGCCCGGGTCAAGAGGCGCTGGTCACGCGGGGCGGGTGAGCATCCCATCGACGACGAGATCACGGATGCGCGGCAGAAGCTCTGCCGCGAGTGCGGCCTCATCGACCTCGAGCAGGTGCGCGATTGCGCCGATGATCGACCGCACGCTGAGCTCGCCGTCGCTCGCACCGACCAGCGCGGCAAGCCCCGTGTCGAGGGACACGGTGCGGCCGAATCCGCCACCCTGTCGCAGGCTCATCACGGTGGGATCCTCCGCACCGGGCCAGTAGTGCCGCTCCTCGGTCACGTCCGGGGCCACCTCGAGGTGTTGCCGACCGAGTTGCTCGTCGTCGAGACCGGCGAGCCAATCGTGGGCGGTGAGGGCATCGGCGATGTGCGGTCCGAGGCCGGCGCCGACGGGACCGTCGAGCCGTTCCAGGCGACGCAGTGGACGCGGGTCGGAGCGCAGGGTGATGTAGCCGAAGCCGATGGCGCTCACACCGCGGGCCTCGAAGTCGTCGAGCCAGGCGTCATACAGGCGATCGAATTCCGGGCCGGGTCGGGTGCCCCCGTCCCTGATCCAGGTCTCGGCGTAGCTCTCCGCGTCCTGCACCTCACGCTCGATCACCCAGCCGCCGAGACCGCTGTCGTCGATCCAGCGCCCGACCCGCTGCAGGCCATCGTCATCACTGCGGTATTCCCAGTTGCCGAGCAGCTGGGCGACACCGCCGGGCTGCAGGTGGTCGGGGAGGCCCGCGATGACGGATGCGACCAGCTCATCCCCCACCATGCCGCCGTCGCGGTACTCGTACTCCGGAACGCCCTCGGTGCGCGGCGTGATCACGAACGGCGGGTTGGAGACGATGTGGTCGAAGCGCTCCCCCGCGACCGGATCGAACAGGCTGCCCAGCCGGAACTCGATCGTCGCCACCTCGTTGAGTTGCGCGTTGAAGGCCGCAAAGTCGAGGGCACGCTGCGAGATGTCGGTGGCGATGACCCGCTCGGCATGCCGGGCAGCGTGCAGGGCCTGGATGCCGCAGCCGGTTCCGAGGTCGAGGGCCGTGGCGACGGGGCGGCCCAGCATGAGGCCGCTCAGAGTCGTCGAGGCTCCGCCCACCCCGAGCACGTGGTCGACCCGCAGCGGCGCACCGGTCGACAGCTCGCCCAGGTCGCTCGCGACCCACCAGCTGCCGACCCCGTGCGCGTCGACGAAGCTGTACGGTCGCAGATCGATCAGCGGGGCGCCGGTCGCGTCAACGAGGCCCAGTTCGACGGCGCCGGCCAGGCCGAGCTCGGGCAGCGCGGAATCGACGAGCTCGGAGTCGGTCGGCAGCCCGAGCACGAAGAGCCGGGCGAGGGTCGGCAGCGCGTCCGTTCGACCGGTGAGCGCCCGGACGGCGGGAACCCGCTGGCCGCGATGAAGGGCGGCCGCGGCATCCGCTCCCCAGAGCCGGGTGAGTGCCTCGACCGAGAACTGCGCGGCGGCGAGATCGCTGCGCAGCGCGGCGACGAGGGGCGGGGTGGGTTTCGGGGTCACCGTGCAATTCAACTGCACGCGCGCGGGGTGTTCGTAACGCGCCCTACCCGGCGAGGGCCGCGATCGCGCTCTCGTCGAGATGCGCGAGCAGATCCCCGGCGTCGTCGTAGACCGCGATCGCACCGGCTTCCAGCAGCTCGAGCCTGCCGGTGCCCCCGCTCAGCAGGCCGATGCACGGCACCCCGGCAGCCGCGGCGCCGCGCACATCCCAGACCGAATCTCCGACCATGATCGCCTCGCTCGGGTCCACCCCGGCCCGAGCGAGAGCGACCTGCACGACGTCGGGGGCGGGCTTCGCCTGGTCGACGTCGCCGGCCGAGGTGACCACGGCGACCGTGTCGTCGATCCCCATGACCGAGCGCAGCAGTTCGAGCTCGTCGTCGGGTGCCGAGGTCGCCAGAACCACCTGCAGGCCTCGTGCCGCGACCGCATCGACGAGTTCACGCGCGTGCGAGAACGCCCGCAGTGAGCCCGCGGCAGCGAGGTAGTACTCGGAGTTCAATCGCGACGCCTCCTCCCCCAGATCGGCCGCCCTCCCGCCGAGCAGGTCGTCGAGCAACAGTTGCGAGTCCATGCCGATCCCCCGGTGGATGCGCCACGAGTCGACCGGATGCCCGACCTCCTCGAGCGCGCGGCTCCATGCCGCGACGTGGGCGTAGTTGGAGTCGACCAGGGTTCCGTCGATGTCGAAGAGCACTGCGGGGTTTGTCATGCAGCGCACCGTACGCGCACCCCTGACTTAGGCTTGAACCGACGCCGGATGGATGAGGGGGAACGTGGAAGCGCTCAGCGAGACGGACATCCGCACCAGCTTCGTCAATGCCACCAAGGGTGAGATCGCGCGCATCCCGCTTCCCGGGCTGCACGAGGTGCTCTGGTCGGATCGGGAGTACCTCGGCTGGCGCGATCACGGCGCCCCGTTGCGCGGCTACCTCGTGCACTGGGTGGACGAGCGTCCCGTCGGTGTCGTTCTGCGGGCATCCAGTGTGAGTATGCGACCGGGTATCTCGGCGATGTGCTCACTCTGCCGCACCCCGCAACCCTCCGACCAGGTCACCCTGTTCTCTGCGGCGCGCGCCGGGGAGGCGGGGCGCAACGGCAACTCGGTGGGCACCTACATCTGCGCCGACCTGGCCTGCTCGCTGATCATCCGCATCACGCCGCCGAAGCTGCCCATGCAGCCGGACCCGGCCGAGATCGTCGCGCGACGGGCGCAGGGCCTGCTCGAGCGGGTGAACAACTTCACCGCCGACGTCATGAAGACGGCCTGACCGCCCGAGCTACTTCTGCCCGAGCACCCGCACCGCGACCTCCTCGGCGTCGATCGACGCGAGAACGTCGCGGATCGCCTTGTCTTGGAAGCGCCCCTCGCTGCGAGCCTGGAGAACGGCGGCGCGCTCGGCCTCGATCATGCCCAGTCGGAGGCGGGCGATGGACACCGTCTTCGGGTCGTTGCCCTGTGGGATGGCGCCCTCCATCGCACGGGTGAACAGCTCGGCATCCGCGCGGAGCTTGTCGACCAGAGGACTATCCGGAAGCCCCCTGGTCTGCTCGTCGAGGGCCTTCGCCCCCGCGGCGCGCACCTCGACCAGAAGCTGGTGCGCCTCCGTGTGCTCCTGATCGCGGTTGGGCTGCGGCAGCCGGAGCATCCGGATGAACGCGGGCAGCGCGAGCCCTTGGATGAGCGTTCCCACCACCACGACGAAGGCGAGGAGCTGCAGGAATGGACGCTGCGGAGTCTCCGGCGGCAGCAGGAACACCGCCGCGAGGGTCACCACCCCGCGGATTCCGGAGAAGCCGATGCCGAGCGCGATCTTCCAGCTCCACCCCCGGGCGCGAAGCCGACGCGGACCGCGGCGGAACACCAGGGTGGCGAGCAGGATCCAGACGGTGCGGGAGAGCAACAGGAACAGCAGGGTGGCCACGCAGATGCCGATGGTGGGCCAGAGCCCGACCTTCGACTGTGCGGTGCCGTCGAGGATGCCCTTCAGGTTGAGACCGATGAAGAGGAACACCGAGTTCTCGAGCAGGAAGCGGATGGTGCGCCAATTGATCGAACTGGCGATCCGCGCCTCCGCCGACTGCACGACCGGGGCGTGATAGCTGATGATCAGCCCGGCGATCACCACCGCGAGCACCCCGGACCCGTGCAGCAGCTGTGCCGGAATGAAGGCGAGGAACGGGGTCGCCAACGACAGGGCGGTGTCGATGACGGGCGATGTCAGGCGCCTGCGGATGAACGACGTGCCGTAGCCCACGCCGACACCGAAGGCGACGCCGACCACGACCGCGAGCACGAAGTCGAGGGCGATCACCGGCGGATCGATCACCCCGACGATCGCGGAGATAGCGGCGGACAGGGCGACGAGCGCCGCCGCATCGTTGAACAGGCTCTCGCTCTCCACGATGGTGAGCAGGCGCCGGGGCAGATTGCCGCGCCCCGCCACCGCGGTCACGGCCACGGCATCCGTCGGTGCCACCACGGCGGCGAAGGCAAAGCCGGTCGCCAGGGTGATCGCCGGCACCACCCACCAGGTGAAGAAGCCCACGGAGACGACCGTGAGAAGCACGAGCACCACCGAGAGCACGAAGATGCTGTCGCCACGCGCGCGGATGTCCGCGATAGACGAGCGGATCGCCGTCGCGAACAGCAACGGCGGGAGCAGCGCGTACAGGATCAGCTCCGGCTCGATCCGGATCGGCGGGATCCCGGGGATGAAGGAGACGATGCCGCCCACGATCACCAGGCAGACCGGGGTCGACCAGCCGATCCGCCCGCTGAAGCCCGTGACGGTGATGGTCACCAGCACGAACGCGACGATCCAGATGATCGTCGTGATCGATGAGTCCATCCGTGCGTCCCTCGCCCGCCGGACTCGGGTGT
>JBEVGK010000255.1:0-5445 GCA_040511795.1 Lacisediminihabitans sp.
CCTGCAGCGCGACGGTGACCTGCGAACCCTTGTCGACCGTCTGACCGACCCCGGGTTCGATCGACTTCACCGTTGCATTGAGCGGCGCGGCGGACAGGAATTCGCTGATGTTGTTCTTGAACTTGATCGTGAAGCCGGCATCCTTGAGCGTCTTCTGCGCGACGGCCCAGGTCTTGCCGATCACGTCGGGCACTGCCACGGGCTCGGGGCCGTTGGAGACGATCATCGACACCGAGCCGCCGGGCTTCAGCACGGTGTCGGGCGGCACGTCCAGACCGATCACGCTGCCCTTGGCGACGGTGTCGCTGTAGTCCTGGCGCCCGGGGGTGGCGGTCAGCTTCACCGCCTTGAGCGCGGCTGTGGCGTCCGCGACCGTCTTGCCCGCGACATCCGGAACCGCGCCGGCGGACACGACGAGCGAGATCGGCTGCTGCTGACCGTATTGGCCGCCCTTCGACAGGTCGATCGCGTTCGCGCCGTGGGCCGCGATGACGGTACCGGCGGGAACCGTCGCATCGAACTGCGTCGTCGAGTCCTTCTTGTCGTAGCTGAACTTGCCGTCGGTGATCGCGCTCTTGGCCGCGTCCTCAGTGAGGCCGGCGAGGGCGGGAACGGTGAGGATCTTCGGACCACTCGAGACGAGCAGCTTCACCCGACCGTCCCGAACGATGTGGGATCCGGTGCCGGGGTCGGTCTCGGCTACCAGATCCTTGTCTACCGTGACCGACGGCACGGAGCCGGGGGTCGGATCGACGCCGAGCCCGAGCGCCTCCAGCTGTGTCGTCGCCTCTGCGACCGATTGCCCGCGCACGTCGGGCACGGTCACCTGTCCGCCGGGCCCGGGGCCGAAGTACCAGCCGGTACCGCCTGCGAGAGCGGCGAGCACGATGACCAGCCCGAACAACCACCAGCCGCGGGATCGGCGCTTCTCGCTCTTGGTCGCGAGCGCGGTCACCGATTCTGCGACGATCGGCCCGGTGCGGTGCCGCCCCTTTGCCGACGGTTTCGGGCCGCCGAGGATCTGGGTCTCCGCCGTCGGGCCGGTGCCGGCCATGGCCGTCGGCATGACGGTGGTGCGCTGAACGGATGTCGCGGCCGTCGCCGGGTCATCGTTGCGAAGGATCGCCTCGGTCTCGTGCAACTGCTCGAGCATCGCGCGGGCGTCGCGCGGGCGCTGGTCGGGGTCGCGCGCGGTGGCCCAGAGCACCAGTTCGTCGAGTTCCGCCGGAACCTTCGCGTTCTTGGTGCTCGGTGTCGGCACGGTGTCGTTGGCGTGCTGGTGGGCGATCTGGAAGGCCTGTTCGCCCTTGAACGGCTGCTCGCCGGCCAGCATCTCGTACAGCATGATGCCGACCGCATAGATGTCGCTGCGGGCATCGGCCACGCCGCGGGTGACGAGTTCGGGGGAGAGGTAGGCGATGGTACCGAGCAGGGCATTGCCGGTGGCGGTGTTCGCGGTCGCCGCGCGGGCGAGACCGAAGTCGCCGATCTTGATGCGACCGTCGTCGGCGAGCAGCACGTTCTCGGGCTTGAGGTCGCGGTGGACGATGCCGTTCTTGTGGGCCGCGGCGAGCCCGGCGAGGATCGCCTCCATGATGTCCATCGCCTGCACGGTGGTGAGCACCTTGTGGTCTTGCAGCAGATCGCGCAGTGTGATGCCGGGCAGGTACTCCATGACCAGGTAGGCGGTCTCGCCATCCTGCCCCTGGTCGTAGACGTTGACGACGTTGGGATGCGCCAGTCGCGCGGCCGAACGCGCCTCCTGGATGAACCGGGCCTTGTACTGCGAATCGTCGGCCAGATGACCGTGCATCACCTTGATCGCGACGCGTCGCTCGAGGCGGAGATCGGTGGCCAGGTACACCGTGGCCATCCCGCCCCGCGCGATGCGAGAGCGCACCTGGTACCGACCGTCGATGAGACGTCCGATCAGGGGGTCGGTGCTTTGGGTGGCCACCGCACGAGTCTAAAGTTGCGTCGCCGGAAGCCCCGGTCAAAACACCGTGCGCCGTGGGATGGGCGTCAAGTTGTGATCGGAAAGTGATCCGCGCGAGCGCGGCGGAACGTGCGCCGACCGACGCGACACCCCTGAGGCCGGATGGACCGTCAGCGGAGCTGGGCGAGCGCGGCGCGGGCCGTGCTCTCCCACTTGGCGTAGGCATCCGGGTAGGCCGAGCGCTGGACGGCCTGGGCCGCCTGCGTCACCGACTTGGTCTGCCAGTTCGCGATGTCGAGCAGGCCGTTCGTCTTGCCGCGGTTCGGGTTGGACTTGCCCCCGAAGAACAGCCGGGCGGCGTAGGCCGGATCGGTCACCTGCGCAGGAGTTCCCCAGCCGGTGCTCGGGCGCTGCTGGAACAGTCCGAGGGAGTCGCGATCGCCGTAGTTGAGATTGCGGAGGGTCGATTCCTGCAGTGCCGCGGACAACGCGATGACGATGCCGTAGTCCGGCACTCCCAGCGAGCGGCCGACTCCGATGATGGTGCGGGCGTTCGCGGCCATCTCCGGGGTGAGGGCGACGACCGGCGATGTGCTGGTCGGCAGGGGAGTCGACGGGGCCGGCGTGATGGTGACCGCCGGAGTCGCGGAGAGAATGGGGGCGACGCTGACACCCGCGGCCGCGGTGGACCCAGGGATTGCGACCGACTGGCCGGGATAAATGATGCTCGTCATGCTGAGCCCGTTGGCGGTGAGGATCGCCTGCGTCGTCGTGCCGTAGCGTGCCGCGATGCGCCCGATCGTGTCGCCCTTCTGAATCGTGTACCGCGATCCGCCGGCGTTCGTCGATGGTGCCGGTGTCGTCGGCTTCGCGACGACCGGGATCGCGCCCGAGTTGGTGAGCTTGAGCACCTGGCCCGGGAAGATCACCGACTTCCAGCCGAGACCGTTGAGGGCGAGCACTGACGCGGTGGCCAGGCCGAAGCGGCCCGCGATGCTGCTGACGGAATCGCCCGCTGCCACCGTGTAGGTCGTCGGCGCGGCGGCGGTCTCCGGTGCCGCGATGGAGGTCTTCTCGGTGGTCGGAATCGCCGCGCCGGTGCTGGCGCCGGCGAACGCGTGCCGCACGGACTTGGCGAGCTCGCCGGGAGTCGTCTTCGGCTTGTCTGTGCGCTTGGGCGACACCGGGTGGATCGGTCCGGTCAGGCCGAGGCCGACGGCCATCGATCCGGCGACGACGATCGGGATGGTGGCGAAGAGATTGCGCCCGACCCGCTCCCGCGCCGTCGGCGCATTCCTGGTCGACTGCACGCTCGTGGTCGACCGCACGATTTTGCGCGCGCGCTGTTCCGAGTTGTTCATTAGTTTCCCGCTCACTGCCGGCCCCCGCAGGCGTAGTTACTGCTGTGCGCTCAACGCTGACACAGTTGATCACCCCTGTCAATTAAAGGGACTGATGTTACTGGTGTGATTTACGCGCGTCGTGCGCCGAGTTGCCAGCGGACTCTGAAAGACTGGATGCGTGACTACTGCTTCGGAGACCACCTGGCTCTCCATCCCCGACCTGGTCGACATCCTCGGAATCGGTGTGAGCAAGGTGCGCCGCCTCATCGAGGACCACTCTCTGCTCGCCGCGAAGATCGACGGTGTGTGGAAGGTTCCCGCGGTATTCCTGCGCGACAACGAGCCCCTCGTAGAGCTGCGAGGAACCGTGCTGGTGCTGCACGACGCCGGATTCACCGACGAGGAGGCGATGCGCTGGCTGCTGTCCGAGGAGGAGAGCCTCGGTGCCGCCCCGATCGACGCGCTCCGCGCCGGTCGCAAGGCAGAGGTGCGACGCGTCGCCCAGGCGCTCGGCTTCTAACCGGCTGCTGCCTGACGGTCTCAGGCGACGCGCTGGGCGACCGTGTCGGCCAGCTGCTGCAGCTGACGTTTCGCCGCGGAGCTGATCGGGGCATCCTCGATCGCCGCCAAAGCGACGCGCACATTGCGATCGATGATGCGTTCGACCTCGTCGACGGCGCCACAGTCACGGATCGATGCCTGGAGCATCCGCACCTGCTGATCGGTCAGGTCGGCGTCGCCGAGCAGCTCGTCGAGCAGCCGTGAGGCATTCGTGGGAAGCGCCGTGCGGGCGAGGGCGATGAGCACGGTGCGCTTTCCCTCGCGCAGGTCGTCGCCGGCCGGCTTGCCGGTCGCCTCCGGGTCGCCGAAGACGCCGAGCAGATCGTCGCGCAGCTGAAAGGCGATGCCGAGCGGCAGGCCGAAGTCGCGGAGCGCCGTCACCTGCGACGGGCTCGCGCCGCCGAGGAGCGCGCCGATCACCAGTGGCGCCTCGATGCTGTATTTCGCCGACTTGTAGACGATCACGCGATGGGCGCGGGAAAGCTGATCGCCCTCGGGGAAGCTGTTCCAGGCACGCTCCTCGAGGATGTCGAGGTACTGCCCGACCGTGACCTGCGTACGCATCGTGTTGAATTCCGCGCGGGCGGCGTCGCGGACATCCGGGGAGGCCAGCAGCTGGATTCCCGTGTCGAACAGCTCGTCGCTCCAGCCGAGCAGCAGGTCGCCCAGCAGCAGTGCCGCCGATTGACCGAAGCCGCGCGCGCTGCCCGACCACCGGCTGTCTGCATGCAGACCCTCGAACCGACGGTGCGCCGCGGGTCTGCCGCGGCGGGTGTCGGAGTTGTCCATGATGTCGTCGTGCACGAGGGCCGCGGCGTGGAAGATCTCCAGTGCGCTTGCGGCAAGCACGACGGCGTTCAGATCATCGGATGCCGACGGCTCGGCCAACGGGTCGATGACGGGTCTGTCCTCCGTGCGCACGCCACTCACCGCCTGCCACCCCCAGTAGCAGAAGAGGGCGCGGAACCGCTTGCCGCCGCGCAGTAGATCGCGCGAGTAGTCGATGAATGGCGCGAGATCGGGGGAGACCGACGTCAGCATCGGCTCTCGATCGTCGAGAAAGGCATCGAGTCCAGCCTGAACTAGGTCAACTAACCGGGTACTCTCAGCCACACTCCTAGCCTAGCGAGCCGCCGATGCATACACTTGAGAGTTAGCAATAGTCGGTTTCGAACAAGAGGAGCGTCACAGTGCCGCTTTCCGAACAGGAACAACGCCTCCTGGAAGAGATGGAGCGCAGCCTCTATCACAACGACGCCGACTTCGTCGCTGCCGTGGGCAAGCGTCAGGGGCGCACGAGCTACCGCATGGTGGTGCTCGGAGTGCTCATCGCCATCGTCGGCATCGCGGTCATCGTGACCGGCGTGGCTACGAGCATCCCGATCCTCGGCATCGCCGGGTTCATCGTGATGTTCGTCGGTGTGCTTCTCGCCTTCTCCTTCCCGCGACGGCGTGGGATGGCAGGGCCCGATGACCTTCCGCACGAGCGGCCGTCCGCATCGGCGAAGCCCGGCCTGATGGACCGCCTCAACGAGCGGTGGGACAAGCGTCAAGACGAGCACGGGCAGTAGCCCACACAGCTCCACACTCTTCCCGAAAAGGGCC
>JBEVGK010000256.1:0-12705 GCA_040511795.1 Lacisediminihabitans sp.
CTCCTCCAGCCGCTCCATCAGCACGGCGGTCGGCTTGTCGCCGTCGATCCAGCCCAGGAACTGCCAGATCGCGCGGAAGTCTTCGATCGTGTTGATCAGCGGGGTTCCGGTGAGAGCGATCATCAGGGCCCGCGGGCTGCGGGAGAGGATGCTCTTCGCCAGGTCGAGCACGTACTTCGAGCGCTGCGACTCACGGTTCTTGATGAAGTGCGCCTCGTCGACGACCATGCCCTTGAAACCGAGGGTGCGCAGCCAGCCGATGTGACGGTCGAGCACGTCGTAGTTGACGATGACCACGTCGGCGAAGGCGTCGAGATTCTCGCCGGAGCCGTGGATGACCGTGGCCGACCGGTTCGGAGTCCAGCGCTCCACCTCCCGGGCCCAGTTCATCTTCACGACGCTCGGCACGACGACGAGCAGTGGATACGAGTTCGTGACCTGCGCGGCGAGCAGTGCCTGCGCGGTCTTACCGAGGCCCGGCTCGTCGGCGAGTAGGTAGGTGCGGTGACCGTCGCGCGCGCTGGCCACGAATTCGGCCTGGTGGTTGAACAGCTCGAGCCCGTCCGGCACCCGCCGGTCCGCCGTCGTGGGCTCTGGCAGTTCCATGCTGGCGACGTTGCCGCCGGAGCCGTACTCGAAGGCACGGAACAGCGGATCGAGCAGTTCCCAGTTGGCGAGGCGGTGGGTGGCAGGCTTCGACCGCACCGGCTGGCTGAAGTCGGGAGCGAGGAAGGGGTTGGACAGCTGACGCGCGATGACCGACTGCGGCACCACCTGGCGCTCGGCGACGGGAGCGGCGGCGACGGGCTCCTTCACGATGATCAGCTCGTCGGGCGAGAGTTCGACGCCGGCGGCGATGAGCATGTCACGACGGAGCTTGCGCGCGGAGTCGGTGACCGCGGTCTCCTCGGCGAGCAGCTGGATCAGCGAGGTGTCGCGCGCGGCGGTCTTGGCCAGGATGGTAGCGACGCCGTCGAGGCGCTTGAGGGTCTCGGCTCTCTCGGCATCCGTCATGGTGGTGTCGGCCTTCGCCTTGGCGCGTTCCTCGCGCATGAGCAGCGCGATCACCTGGAACTTGGTGCGGTTGGTGGGCCCGACCTTGCCGCGTTCGGCGGCACCCTCCACCTCGCGCACGGCGCGTGCGAGCACCGGGATCACCCCGGCGTCGTCGGCACCGCGCGAACGGCGGGGCTGCTGCGACTGGCGCGACGAGTTGCCCCCGGAGCGACCCCGGGTGGACTTCTTCTGCGCGGATTGCCCGCCTGCGGACCGAGCCATGCTTCTCCTGCGTGTCGTGCATCGTTCTCACATCGGCAGTGCTGCCCGGACTGGGCGACACGCGGAATGCGGATGTGGCAACGGACCCCGAGGCCGCGCGACCGAGATCGCTGCCAGCACTGACCTAAGAACTGATTCGGCCTGAAGAACTCGAGCAACTCGACACAGAAAGATCGCATGTCGGGGTCGAGACGATGAAGGGGCTCGTCTGATGCTGCGTCAAGTTTACCGTGAATCCGCCCGAAGGTGACCACATTCTGCCCCTGTTCTGAGGCGGATCGCCGTGCCACGTTAACCTAATGTCCAGTACGGAGTGCTTCGATGGGGTAATGCCTGACGCAGCGCCCGAAGCATACGAGGCCCAGTTTCCGCGACCGGACCACTTCATCGTGCATCTCAGCGACACGCATCTCGTCGCCGGCGACGGCACCCTCTACGGCACCGTCGACAGCCAGGCCCACCTGCGTGAACTGTTCGCGGAGTTGGAGGCATCGGGTGCCAGGCCCGAAGCGCTGATCTTCACCGGCGACCTCGCCGACCACGGTGACCCCGAAGCCTATGCCGCCCTGCGCGCCATCGTCGAGCCCGCGGCCGCCCGCCTCGGCGCCCAGGTGATCTGGGTGATGGGCAACCACGACGACCGCGGAAACTTCCGTGAAGGCCTGCTCGGCCAGCATCCGCTCACGACTCCGATCGACCGCGTCTACGACGTGAACGGTCTGCGCATCATCGCGCTCGACTCCTCCGTGCCCGGTCACCACCACGGTCTGGTGACGGATGCCCAGCTCGACTGGCTCGCGGAGGAGCTCTCCTCGCCCGCCCCACACGGCACGGTCATCGCGATGCACCACCCGCCCGTGCCGAGCGTGCAGGATCTCGCCATCCTCGTGGAGCTGCGCAATCAGGCGGCGCTGGCCGAGGTCATCCGCGGCTCCGACGTGCGCAGCATCATCGCCGGGCACCTGCACTACTCGACCACCTCGACCTTCGCCGGAGTTCCGGTGTCGGTCGCCTCGGCGACCTGCTACACCCAGGATCTGAACGTCGCCGCCGACGCCCTCGGCGTGCGGGGCACCAAGCCACGCGACGCCGCGCAGGCCTACAACCTGGTACACGTCTACGAGGACACCGTGCTGCACTCGGTTGTACCGATCGGGCAGAGCGATGCGCTGAAGTTCACCTCGGCAGAGGCGACCACCCGGCTGCTGGCCGAGCACGCCGTCACGATCCGGCCGAGCACGACTCTCCCGGCTCTCGCCGACGAGCAGTTCGATGTCGCGGAACTGCATGATCCGCCGACCCGCGAGCTCTCGATCGTCTGAGCCGACCGCCCTCAGTTCTCGGACGGTTGAGCCGTCGATAGTGGCTGCCGTCGGGCCGAGGAGAGGTCACCACGTCGTGCCGACGTGCGGACCATCGACCAGTATCCGACGATCGGGTGCATCCCCGCGGTGCGGTTGACGGCGACGATGCCGACGTTGCTCTCGTCGGTGTGCGTCTCCATGGCTGTTGCGCCGAGAATCGCTGCCGCCTCCAGTTCGGCCAGCTTGAGCAGGCCAGCTATCCCTCGTCCCCGGTACTCGACGTCCACCCCGGTGAAGTCGGTGTACCACTCGTCGGTGTCGGGCACGCGGTGCATCACTCCCATTCCGACCGCCCTGCCGTCGTGCTCGGCGAAAAGCACCACCGAATCCGGCGAGAAGTAGCCGAGCACCGGTTGCGGATCGAAATCCTCGAACACACCGGTCGGGCCCGGCAGTCCCCGGGCGCTGCGGACGACGCAGTCGAGCACCTCGACACGATCGGTCACGAGATCGCCCTGACGCACCATGATCCCCAGTGCTGCCGATGCGGCTTCCACCCGGGTCCTGAGCTCGTCGGCCAGTCCGGACAACTCGAGTCGCCAGCCCAGGCTGTGGTGCACGACCGTGAAACCGTATCGCTCGGCGAAGCGGCGGCCGGCCGGAAGATCGTCGCGCAGTTCCGTGGTGAAGGTCAGCGGCGATTCGGCGATCTGCTCGTGAAGCGCAGCAGCCAGCACCACCCCCAGTCCGAATCCCTCGGCTTCCGGAGTGACGACGACGGACACCGACGCGGTTCCGTCGACGGTGGGCTCTTCCGTGGCCTTGGCGATTCCGACGATCACGCCCTCCCGCTCCGCGACCAGCGCGACCCGCAGTTCATCGGAGCTGGCCGAACTCAGTCGCTCACGAAACCGATGGCTGGTGTCGCGCGCACTGGCACGGCCGAGAAGTTCGATGCCTCGCTCGATCTCCGCCGGGGCGAGAGGTCGAAGGGCGATTCGGTGGTGCGCGGTGTCCATTCCACCGACACAACCCTCCACAGAGACGCCGTCTTGAGAACGCTCACCCACTGATGAGCTGCCCGGAGCCACCTCGAGCGTCGGCGGCGTCGCCCATCACAGCGGTCGCATCCGTCGCGACCGTGCGCTCCCAGGGGGCGACGATCGGGAAGTAGCCGTCGAGGAAGTCGCGCACCGCGGTGGCCCGATCCTCGTCGCTGATCTCCGGGAAGCTGCCGTCGTTCAGGCAGAAAAGGTCGGCGTTGCGGCGCCGCAGCAGCTTGCGCATGGCGACCAGCCCGGAGTGGGCGGTGGTGTCGACGTAGAGCGCGCGCACATCCGTCACCGTCACGGCGCGACCGGTGAGCAGCGCGTAGTAGTGGTAGAGCGAGTTCGTGACCGAGATGTCGGTTGCCGAACGGAAGCGGCTGGCGGCAGTGCGGGCGAAGTCTTCGGGGAACTCGGCCTCGAGGTCGCGCACGATCGACTTACGCATCGGTGCCGGCGTGTGCTCGAGGTGCCGGGTGATGACCGCACCGAAGCGCCCGGCGAGCAGTGCACGATTGACGCGGGCGGCATTTTCGAATCCGCTGCGATCGACGGTGCTGCCGCCGAGACCGATGCGCGTCGTCGCCTCGATGAACTTGGAGATTCCGCCCGGGGAGAAGAACTCCTCCGGCCCCACCGGGCGACCGAAGAACATGTCGTCGTTGGAATACAGGAAGTGCTCGGCTAGGCCGTCGATGTTGTGCAGCTGGCTCTCGACCGCGTGCGAGTTGTGGGTGGGCAGCACGGAGGGGTCGGCGAAGAACTTCTCGCTCGGCACGATGGTGACCCGCGGATGCTCGGCCAGCCACTCGGGACGCGGCGAGTCGGTCACGATGTACACGTTGCGAATCCACGGGGCGAACAGGTTGACGGACCGTAGCGCGTACTTGAGTTCGTCGAGCTGGCGGAACCGGGCGTGCGAGTCGTCGCCCTCGCCGACCACGTAGCTCTTCATGCGGCGAGCGCGGGCGCGCTGCCATTCGATCGAAGCACCGTCGACCCAGGAGAAGACGATGTCGATGTCGAAGTCGATGTCGCCGGCATGACGGTCGAACATGCCCTCGATGGTCGGCCAGGTCTGGCCGTAACGCTCGACCGTGGTGCGCACGAGCTCGCCGCGCGGCACGGTGGTGCGGGTGAGGGAGTTGGGAGCAGGCACAAGCACGGTGTCCTCGCCCACGGCCCAGAACTCGAGACGCACGCCGTTGGCGGCGCCGTAGCGGAGGCCGCCGCGCGGGGTCACCCGCGGTCGGAACAGCACGATGGCGCGGCTCGACTTGTCGGCGAAGTGGCCGTCGGCCAACAGCGCGGTGGATCGGCGGACGCCATCCACCGGCTTGGCGTAGAAGGGCTCGCCGGCACTGGCGATGGTGAGCGCCCGGCGCACGACTTTGCGCTTGGCACGGTCGACCACCAGGAGCGGGCGGTCGTCGTTACCGCGCAGCAGCAGGAATTCGATGCCCGCCTCGTCGAAGACACGACGGATGAAGAGCAGGTCGTCGATCTGCGCCTCGCGCGGCGTGAGGTCGGTGTTCACCAGGGCGAGGCGTCCCTTGCTCAGCACGACGTCGTCCCGCTGCAGTACAGGCGGGTTCTCCACCGCCGTGGGAAGGTCGGCGTGGGTGCGGCCAGCGCCGATGCGGCTGGCGAGGGAGGAATCAGAGGTATGTGACATGGCATGGCCCAATCGTTCGAGCCGGACCGCCGCCGACGATGTCAGCGCGGGTCCCCAGCTACCTCCAGTTTACCCGCCGTTCGTTTCCCCCCTGTTTCGTCGCGCTCGGTATCCGCCGGGGCGTGCGAGTCTCTGCGCTCAGCGGCGTGCGGCCGGCTTCTTCGCGTTCCTGTCGTCGGGGTTCGGCACCTTCACCAGCACGCCGATCACGATGAAGGCGAGGGCCGCGACCAGCTGGGCGGCGACCCAGACCTGGCCGTGGAACAGGAAGGGGAACACCGGGTTCCAGACCACGGCGATCGCGATCAGCACCGGAATCCACCACCACTGCCGTGCCTGGTAGGCGAAGACCACCATGATCAGCGCGAGAATCGCGGCCCCGAACCGGATGACCAGAAACCAGGTCTCATTGTCGAGCAGCGCGAGCCCGGCCAGCAGCACAATCGCTCCGAGCAGCCCAGGGGCGAGGGCGGTGCGGCGGAACGGTGGTGTCGGGTACGAGGTCATGTGATCATTCTCCCCCGCCGGGCCCGACCGGACGGGCATGATGAAGCATGGCCGATCACCCGTCTCCCTCCACGCATCGACTGCCGGTCGAGCACCTCCGCGAACTCGTCCGCCTGCCGACGATGTCCCGCACGGAGGTCGAGCAGACCGACTGGGCCCCCTTCGAGGCCTTCGTCGAGGCGTTGCCGCGGCTGTACCCCGCCCTGCACGGCGCGCTCACGCGGGAGATCATCGCGGGCCACTCCATGCTCTACCGCTGGAAGGGAACGGATGACGGCCCGCCCACGGTGCTCATGGCGCACTACGACGTCGTGCCGGCCACCGAGGACGGCTGGGAGCATCCGCCGTTCGCGGCCGAGCTGACCGGGAACGGCGAGAGCGAGCTCATCTGGGGTCGCGGCACCCTCGACGACAAGGGCTCGCTCGTCGCGGTGCTCGAGGGTGTCGAGGCGGCGGTGCTGGCCGGTTCCGTGCCGCGCTCGGACCTGTATCTGAGCTTCGGGCACGACGAGGAGACGGTCGGCGGCGGCGCACAGGCCATCGTGGACGAATTGGCGAGCCGCGGCATCCGCCCCGGTCTGGTGCTCGACGAGGGTGGCGCCGTCGTCGAGGGCGTCTTCCCCGGTGTGGCGGAGCCGATCGCCGTCGTCGGCGTCAGCGAGAAGGGCATCGTCACGCTCACGCTGAGCGTCGATCAGGGCGGCGGCCACGCCTCGACACCGCCGAGACTCTCCGCGACGGCGCGACTGGCGCGGGCGATAGTGCGGCTCAACCGTCGACCTTTCCCGTCCGGTCTCACGCCGACCAATGTCGAGATGATCGAGACCCTCGGCGGTCACGCGAGTGGCCCGTTGCGCTGGGTGTTCACCAACCTCTGGCTCACCAGGCCACTGCTGCTGCGGCTGTTCGGTCGACTCAGCGACGAGACCGCGGCCATGGTGCGCACCACCCAGGCCGTCACCCAGTTGAGCGGAAGCCAGGCGGCGAACGCGCTGGCGGAGCGGGCGGTGGCGACCGTCAACATCCGTGTCGCGGTCGGATCGTCCGTCGCGGAGGCGGTGGAGCATGTGCGCCGCGCCGTCCGGGATCCACGGGTCACCATCGCGGTGCCGCAGGCCAGCGAGCCGTCCCCGGTCTCCCCCACCACCGGCCCGGCGTGGGAGCTAGTGCGCTCGACGATCGTCGAGACCTACCCGGGCACCATCGTGACGCCCTACGTGATGCTCGCCGCCAGCGACTCCCGTCACTTCGCACGCATCAGCGACCACGTCTACCGATTCAGCCCATTCCGCATGTCGGCGCAGGAGCGCGGCACCCTGCACGCGATGAACGAACGGATGCACGTGGCAACGTTCCTCGACGGCGTGCGGTTCTACACGCGGTTGGTGCGCGCGCTCTCGAGCTGACGTCGGCTGTCAGCGCTCCGGTCGGGCGTAGTCGTCGACGTGGATGATGGTGATCGGTCGGCTCATCGGCGGCTCCTCGCGCAGCCGCTCGAGCCCGGGCCGCAGCTCCGACAGCCAGGCCTCGTAACCGTCCGCGTTGAGGTGCAGGCGATCGTCGGAGAAGCGCGGGTTGAGCTCGCCGTCCTCCAGCGCCAGCACCGGCCAGAGGTCGAGGTACTGCGCATGCACGGTGGACGAGAACTGACGAAGGTGGATGTTCGCCTCCTGGATGCGGTCGGCGAACTCGCGACCGCGCGGCATGACCGACTGCAGCAGCAGGCGGGAACCGGGCAGTCGACGGCGCAACTCGACCAGGATCGTCTGCACGTTGCGCACCAGGTGCTCCACCGTCTGGCGCGTACCGAAATCGTTCGTGCCGATCAGCAGGATGATCTCGTCCGGGTCCGCCTCGACGATCTCGTCGAGCCGCGCCAGCACGTCGTCGGAGGTGGCACCACCCACCCCGAAATTCAGCGTGGTGACGTCGGGGAACCAGGTCGCCCAGTCTCCGGATGCGGTGATGCTGTCACCGAGGAAAAGGACAGTGTTGTCAGCCAAAGCGTGACCTCCCGAGGTCGCGGACGCGTCGCGTCCTGTATCCATGATCGTCGCCGTCGCCCATAAACACCAGCCGTCCGCTATGCGGCGGGCGCCGCAGTATCCGTCTGTTGGCGACGTGTGACACCCTGGGCGATCGCCGTCTCGGTGATCTCATTGGCCATGCCGTTGAAGATGATGCCGTGGAACGGAAGGATGCTGAACCAGTACAGGCGGCCGCTCAGTCCCATCGGGAAGAACACCGCGCGCTGCCGGTAGAGCGACCCCTCCCCGTCCGGCACGACGCTCATCTCGAGCCAGGCGGCACCGGGCACCTTCATCTCGGCGCGGAGGCGCAGCGAACTCCCCCGGTTGATGTTCTCCACCCGCCAGAAATCGAGAGCGTCGCCCGCCGCGAGGTGATCGGGGTTGCGCCGACCACGACGCAGGCCCACTCCGCCCACGAGCTTGTCGGCCCAGCCGCGCAGCGCCCACGCGAGCGGGAAGGAGTACCAACCGTTCTGACCGCCGATCCCCTCGATCACCCGCCAGACATCGCCGGGAGCAGCGGATGTGTGCCGCTCCCGCAGATCGGTGAACACCGTGTGCCCGCTCCAGTCGGGGTCGCTGGGCAACGGATCGCTCGGAGCCCCCTGCACGGCGGAGTCCTGCCAGCTGGTCTCCACGGCGCCGGCCCTCATCCTGTCGAGCGCGAGTCGGACGGCACGACGATAGCCGGTGAGCCCGCCCTCGGGATCGGGGATGTACCGCTCGATGTCGTGCTCATGCACGACGCAGTCGTACTGCAGGGAGGCGATGATCGGCACGGCGAGCGAGCGCGGGATCGGGGTGACCAGGTTGACCCACTGCGAGGCGAGCCAGGGCGTCAGCACCGGTAGCGGCGCGATCGGGCGCTGGTGCAGGCCGGCCTCGACCGCGTAGCCGTTCATCATCTGGCCGTACCGCAGCACGTCCGGCCCACCGATGTCGAAGGTGCGATTCACCTCGTCCGGCAGCTCGGCGCTGGCGACCAGGTAGTAGAGCACGTCGCGCACCGCGATCGGCTGGATGAAATTGCGCACCCAGCGCGGCGCGGGCATGTATGGCAGGACGTCGGTGAGGTGGCGGACCATCTCGAACGAGGTCGAGCCGGAGCCGATCACGACGCCCGCCTGCAGGGCGACGGTGGGAACGCCGGAATCCATCAGGATGCGCCCGACCTCGGCCCGCGACCGCAGGTGCGGCGACAGCTCGCCGTCGGGGTGCAGGCCGCCGAGGTACACGATCCGCGTGATACCCGCGGCCTTCGCCGCTCGGGCGACGTTGGTCGCCGCCCCCCGCTCGATCTGCTCGAAGTCGCCCCGCTTCGGGCCGCCCATCGAGTGAACCAGGTAGTAGAGCACCTCCACCCCGGCGAATGCGGGGCCGAGGGTCTCGGGTTTGTCGAGGTCCCCGACGGCGACCTCGACATCCGTCGCCCACGGCACGTCGGTGAGCCGCGCGGGATCTCGCACCAGCACGCGAACGTCGTAGCCGGCTTCGAGCAGACGCGGAACGAGCCGCCCGCCGATGTAGCCCGTCGCTCCCGTCACCAACACTCTTCGACCCATGCGCGCGACGGTACCCGCGTTCTATTTCTCGAACGGCTTTCTGCCGCGTCTTCTCAGCTTCTGGCCGTAGATGCCGCCGACCAGACCGATCAGCATCATGGCGCCACCGATCACGAAACCGATCACCATCAGCGCGCCGCCCGTCTGGCGGCGTCTGCCGTCGACGTGAGCCAGTCGGTCGGTCTGCCGTGCAGCAGTTCTTCGAGCCGGTCGAGCGCGTCGTTCCATCGCTCGATGGGAGCGACGGATGCCGGGGCCGCCACGCCGAGCCGGGTCCAGGTTCCGCGGAGTCCCCCGCTGTGTTGCTCGAGGCTCAGCACGACCCGTCCGTGCTCGGTCTCCAGAAGCAGCTGCTCCGCCTCCACCAGTTCCACGATCCGGCCGGTCATCTGGGTGCCGTCGGCTCGATGGAACTCGAACCCCAATTCGTCGTCGATCGACACCTCGCCCAGCCAGCCGGCGAGCAGCTCGGGGTCGACCAGGGCGGGCCAGACCACTCCCGGGGGAAGGTCGAGATCGCGGGTCAGGACGACGTCGGCAGCGCGCAGCTGTGGGCGCTGCGGGGTGGGATCGGGGCGAGCCATGGCGCAACTGTAGCCCGGCGGGATTCGCCTAGGCTGGTGACATGACGATTTCGACGGGGCAGCAGTATGCCCTCGCAATCGACCTGGGCGGCACAAAGGTCGAGGCCGCTCTCGTCGATCCCACAGGTACCGTGTACGGCCCGAGTCGCTTCCGCGCGACCACCGGGCCGCAGAAGACGTCCGAGGAGTTGGCGCTCGCCGTCGACGAGGTTCTCGCCCTCGCCCTCGCCGCCCTCCCGGCCGACGCGGAGCTGCTCGGCGTCGGCATCGGCTCCGCCGGTCCGATCAACGAGGCGGAGGGCAAGGTCTCTCCGCTCAACCTGCCGGTATGGCGCGAATACCCCCTGCGCGACCAGGTCGTGGCGTCCGTCCCGGACGGCACCCCGGTCACCCTCCGCATGGACGGCATCTGCATCACCCTCGCCGAGCACTGGATCGGCGCGGGCAAGGGCTACGACAACGTGATGGGGATGATCGTCTCCACCGGCATCGGCGGCGGACTCATCCTGGGCGGCAACACCGTCTCCGGCCCCACCGGCAACGCCGGCCACATCGGCCACCTCGAGGTCGCCGGCATGGAGGACCCGTGCCCGTGCGGCGGTGCCGGCTGTGTCGAGGCGGTGGCGTCCGGGCCGAACACCGTGCGCTGGGCGCGCGAGCAGGGCTTCCTCGGCACCACCGGCGAGGAACTCGGCGCCGCCTACCGCGAGGGCGACCTGGTCGCGCTCGCCGCCATCGAGCGTTCCGGCCGTGCCATCGGTCAGACGATCGCCTCCGCGACCTCGCTGGTCGACCTCGACATCGTGGCGATCGGCGGGGGCTTCTCGCACGTCACCCCCGACCTGTTCGACCACATGCGCGCCGCCGTCGCCCGTCGCTACAACTTCCCCTTCGTGACCAAGGTGAAGATCGTGCCGACCGGTCTCTCCAGCGATGGTCCGCTGATCGGTGCGGCAGCCCTCATCCATCGTTCCGAGGTCGTCGCGTAGCTCGCGCCGCCCTCCGTTATGCAGGCACTCCTGCACAACGGGGCGTTAGCGCCGCCCTCGTTATGCAGGCACTCCTGCACAACGGTGCTCTGAGCGCGTCCCGTGCCGTTGCCCACAGCTCGAGTTGTCACCGATCGACCTTTCGCGGCGAATGTGGGGTCGATTCGTGACAACTCGAGTGTCCATAAGGTCGAGCGACCGGTTTGTGCTCTTCATCGCGAACGAACAGCTCGAAGGGGCATCTCACGGCATCGTGGTCGACACGGGACAACTCCGTTATCTACTCACTCCGGCGCAGCCGGTTGCCCCGGCGGATGAGGCTTCACAAACGGCGGGTCCCAGCGCAACAAAGCGCCGTTCGTGAAGACTCGCGGATGCTGTCGTCCCGCCCCGTCACCGTTCTGCAGCAACTCCTGCGCAACGGTGTCCAACGGATCGCGAACCCGGGCAGAGTGCGGGTCGCCACGCACGTAGGCCGCAATTCGACAGGGTTCGACGGCGAGCACGCAGAGTACGTACGAGCGGGCGAGCATGCGGGCGTGGGTGCGTGCGTGCCTGCGTGCCTGCGTAGGTGGGTGCGAGTACGCGCCACGACGAGCGATGCGCTACGGCGCGGGCACGCCCAGGATGTCGCGCACGCGACGCTCGTCGTCCTGCATCTGCACGATCAGCGCATCCACGCCGTCGAACTTGACCATGCCGCGCACGTAGTCGACGAACTGAACCTCGACGATATCGCCGTAGAGGTCGAGGTCGGCGTCGAGCACGTGCGCCTCCACCTGCTTGGCGGGCACCCCGTCGAAGGTCGGGTTGTTGCCGATGGAGACTGCCGCGGGCATCCGTACCCCGTCCAGCACGAGGTAGGCCGCGTACACGCCGTCGGCCGGAATGAGGCCCTCGTGGTCGGGCGACAGGTTCGCCGTCGGGTAGCCGAGCTCGCGACCGCGGTGCGAACCGTGAACGACCTCGGCGCGCACGGCGGGAGGACGCCCGAGCAGCTCCCCCGCCTCGCGCACTCGGCCGTCCGCCAGGAGGCCGCGCACCAACGTCGACGACACGGGCTGCGTGCTGCTGAGCACCTGATCGATGGAGCGCACGGCGAAACCGCGGGTCGCACCGAGCTCGGTGAGCATCGCCACGTCACCCGTTCCGCCGTGCCCGAAACGGAAGTCCTCCCCCACGAACACGACCTGGGCACGGAGTGCGTCGAGGAGAACCCGTTCGACGAACTCCACCGGCGACAGCTCGCTGAACTCGCGGGTGAACGGGATGACGACGGTGGCATCCACCCCGGTCGACTCCAGCAGCTCGCGCTTCTGGTTGTTGCTCGAGACGGATTCCGGACACAGATCCGGCCGCAGCAGGGCGAGCGGATGCCGGTCGAAGGTCACGACCGTCGACACCAGCCCCTGCTCCGCGGCGATGTCGCGCAGCGCCGCCAGCACGCGACGATGACCGATGTGCACGCCGTCGAACTTGCCGATGGTCACCGCGGACGGACCGAAGGCCGGCGGCACCGCGTTCAGCGAATCGAAGAATTGCACGCTCAGACCGCCGCGGGACGACGGCGACGCAGGTAGAGCAGGCCGAGCACGGGCAGCACCAGCGGGATGAGCAGGTAGCCGAGTCCGTAGGACGACCAGACCGTGGAGGTGCGGCCGAAGGGGTCGTTGTCGGCAAGGCCGATCAGCCCGGGAGCGAACGTGGTGATGGTGCCGACGACCAGCACG
>JBEVGK010000257.1:0-5301 GCA_040511795.1 Lacisediminihabitans sp.
GTCGATCAGGACGACCGGGATCTCCTCCTCGTACTTGGCGAGGAGGGCCGGGTCGTCGAGGATCGATACTTCTTCGACCGTGATGGGGGCGACGGATGCCTCGGACTCGAGGTCTGCGACCACCGAGGCCACGACATCCCTCGCCGCATCGCACAGGTGACACCCCGGTTTGGTAACGAGGGTGATCACCATGCGAGAGGGGTCTACTTCTTGTTGCGACGCTGGTGACGCGTCTTGCGCAGCAGCTTGCGGTGCTTCTTCTTCGCCATACGCTTGCGGCGCTTCTTGATGACTGAGCCCATGATTACCTCAACTGTTCGTGAAACGGACGACCGGGTCCGTTCAGAACCGCGGAAAATTGCAACTGGGCTATCTTACCCGCGTTTCGCTGCGCGTCTTCTCCGCCCTAGGCGGTATCGGAAACGTGCGAGTCGATCGCGGCCTCGACGGCCGACTCCGGAACCCGGAACGAGCGCCCGAAACGGATGGCAGGCAGGTCGCCGGCGTGCACCATGCGGTACACCGTCATCTTCGAGACGCGCATCATGTCCGCCACCTCGGCAACGGTGAGAAAGCGCACTTCGGCAAGATCACGTGCCACGCGATGCCTCCAGAGTGTCGGGTCACTGCACCGCAGATGTTACGGGAGTGCTAATCGGTAACCCTAGGGGTTGCTGTGACTGGTGAGCAATAGTCCTGGAGGGCTACTTGTCCGAGTTCTTGGTCAGGCGCAGCTTCAGCGGGTCGACGACCCGGCGCTCCACCTCGTGCGACGCACCCTGGATGCGGTACGACGCCGCCGCGGCCGCGCGACCGATCGCGGTGCCCGCCTCCGACGGATGCTGCAGCGTCTCGGCTGCGCGTCGGATCGGCTCGGGCAGCGGCATTCCCGACCAGGCAGCGAAGACGGTCGACCCTGACGCATCCTTGTCGGTGTCGAAGTCGGCACTCAGAAACGGGATGAGCCAGTCCTCGAGATCTTCGAGCGGGCTGGTGTCGATGCAGTAGTAGCGGTGCTGCCCCTCCTCGCGCACGGTCACCAGGCCGTGATCGCGCAGCACCTTGAGATGCTTGGAGACGGTGGGCTGGCTGAGCCCGAGTTTCTCGACGATCTCGCCGACGCTGATCTCGCCGTGCTCGGAGTCCGGGGAAACGTAACGGGCGAGGAGGACCTGCAGCAGGTCGCGCCTGGTCGCGTCGGCAACCACGTCGAAGATGTCAGCCATGCAGACAGGCTAGTGGCGGCGGGGCCCGCGGTAGCATCGCACTCACCGCAACCGGCGAGAGAGGACCACCTTCTCGCCCGGTCGAACCACAGGGGGAACGGATGCTTTCCAGCACGCGCCGCTCGCCGGCGACGGCCCTCCGCGGCACCTTCGACCATTTCGCCTCCTCCAGCCCGTCACGATTCGCGATCGCGATCTTCGCGCTGCTGGTGCTGATCTTCACCGCCCTGTTCGCCCTGCCGATCTCGAGCGCCGACGGCAGGATCACCCCGATCGTCGACTCGCTGTTCAGCGCGGTCTCGGTGATCTGCGTCACGGGCCTGTCGACCGTCAACATGGCGACTCACTGGTCCGGTTTCGGTCACCTTCTCATCCTGGTCGGGGTCGAGATCGGCGGCATCGGCGTGCTCACCGTCGCGTCGATCCTCGGGCTGGTGATCTCCCGGAGGCTCGGGCTGCGCTCGCGCCTCCTCGCTGCCAGCGACAGCAATCCCCTGCGTACCAAGCGCGGGCCCGTCGCCGAGGGCCAGGCCGTGGGGCTGGGCGAGATCGGCGGGCTGCTCGCCACGGTCGCGATCAGCACCCTGGTGATCGAGGTGGCGGTCGCCATCCTGCTGCTCCCCCGGCTGCTCATCCAAGGAGTCCCGATCGCCGACGCGATCTGGCAGTCGTTCTACTACTCGACGATGGCGTTCACGAACACGGGCTTCGTGCCGACCGCCAGCGGGCTCACCCCGTACATGCACGACCTGTGGTTTCTCGGGCTGCTGATGGTCGGGGTCGTCCTCGGCAGCATCGGTTTCCCGGTGATCTATACGATCATCCGCAACCCGCGCAGGCCCAGGCGCTGGTCGCTCCACGTGAAGCTCACCCTGGTGACCTCGGCGATCCTCCTGGTCGCCGGCGCGCTCGCGTTCTTCGTGCTGGAGTTTCGCAATCCGGAATCCCTCGGCGCGCTCGATTTCGGGCAGCGCACCCTGCAGTCGTTCTTCTATTCGACGATGACACGCTCCGGCGGGTTCTCGACGATCGACCCGTCGGAGCTGCACGGGTCGACGCTGCTGGTCACCGACATGCTGATGTTCATCGGGGGTGGTTCGGCGTCCACCGCCGGCGGCATCAAGGTGACCACGCTGGCCGTGCTGTTCCTCGCCGCCTTCGCCGAGGCGCGGGGCAACGAGGACATGGGCGCCTTCGACCGCCGCATCCCGGGTGATGTGCTGCGCCTCGGGGTGAGCGTCGTGCTCTGGGGGGCGACGATCGTGGCCGTGGCGAGCATCGTCATCCTGCAGCTCACCGAGGCACCGCTCGACTACGTGCTGTTCGACGTGATCTCCGCCTTCGCCACCTCCGGTCTCAGCACCGGCCTCACCGCATCGTTGCCGGATGCCGGCATCTATGTGGTTGCCGCCACGATGTTCTTCGGTCGGGTCGGTACCGTTACTCTCGCCGCGGCACTCGCGGCGAGCTCGAGGCGGCAGCTGTTCCGCCGCGCAGAAGAGAGGCCGATCGTTGGCTGAACGCATTCCCCGCGACGCCGCGGTGCTCATCGTCGGACTCGGCCGCTTCGGCGAGGCGATCGCCGGCGAGCTCGCCGATCTCGACCGCGATGTGCTCGTCATCGACGAGAACGCCCCGCTGGTGCAGAAGTGGTCGGAGCGGGTGACGCACGCCGTGCAGGCGGATGCGCGCGACCTCGAGGCCCTGCGGCAGATCGGCGCGCAGGAGTTTCCGATCGCGATCGTCGCGGTCGGGTCATCCGTCGAAGCCAGCGTGCTGATCACCGCGAATCTGGTGGACCTCGGCGTCACCCAGATCTGGGCGAAGGCAGTGAGCAAGTCGCACGGCACGATCCTGTCGCGCATCGGCGCGCAGCACGTGATCTACCCGGAGGCGGAGGCCGGCGAGCGCGTCGCGCACCTGGTCTCCGGGCGAATGATCGACTTCATCGAGTTCGACGACGACTTCGCGATCGTGAAGATGCACCCGCCGGCGGCGGTGGTCGGCAAGCAGCTGGGCGAGACCGGTATCCGGCGCAAGTACGGCATCACCGTCATCGGGGTGAAGGCGCACGATCAGGCCTTCGCCTACGCCACGAACGCCACCGTGGTGAACGCGGACGACATCGTGATCGTCAGCGGCAGCTCGGCCGACATCGAACGGTTCGCCGGGCTGTACGCGTAACGCTGGTTGAGTAGCGCCCGAGGCCCCTTCGACACGCGATCAGCGAAGGTCAACCGGCGGCGAGCTCGCGGGCCCGCGCCAGGGCGGCCGCGGTCGCCCGGTCGAAGAGTTCGCTCAGGTGCGCCTTCTCCAGTTCGGCGACGGCACGCTCAGTGGTGCCCTTCGGGCTGGTGACGCGACGGCGCAGTTCCTGCGGCGTCTCGCCCGATGACACGAGGAGGTCAGCCGAGCCGAGGAACGTTCCGTCGACCATGACGCGAGCCTCGTCATCCGTGAATCCGAGGCCGCGGGCCGTCTTGGTCAGCTCTTCGATCAGATAGAAGACATAGGCCGGGCCGGAGCCCGAGATGGTGCTGAGCGCGTCGATCTTCGACTCGGGGATGACGAGCACGTCGCCGACCGTCTCGAACAGCGCCGTGACGAGGGCGACATCGGCATCGGTGGTGCGGCTTCCACCGCTCACCCCGGTTACGCCCTTACCGACCACGGCCGGGGTGTTCGGCATCGCGCGCACGACCGGGTTCAGCACGATCGACTCCATGGTGGCGATGGTCACCCCGGCAGCGACGCTGACCACGATGGCGTCGGAGGCGAGCGCGGGCGCCACCTCAGTTAGCAGGTCGGCGACCATCGCCGGCTTCACCCCGATGATCACGATCTTCGCGCCGTCGACCGCGATGGCGTTCGCGTCGGGATCGCCGTCGACGGCGAGGGAGATCACCCGGTCGGAGCGCACGGCGTCCGCCTTGTGCTGTGTCCGATTCGTGACCCGGATCCCCTCCGTCTCCACGCCGGGCTGCAGCAGTCCCGAAAGGATGGCACCGCCCATCGAGCCGGCACCGAGGATCGCGATAGTGGGAAGGGTCGTCATCGGACCATCCTAGATTCGCCCCCACTCCTAGGATTGAGACCATGAGCACACAGGGCAGCACCAGGGCGATCATCGCGGCGATGCTGGCGAATCTCGGCATCGCCCTGGCCAAGTTCGTCGCCTTCTTCTTCTCCGGTTCCAGCTCGATGCTCGGCGAGGCCGTGCACTCGCTCGCTGATACCGGAAACCAGATCCTGCTGCTGCGCGGAGGTGCCGTCTCGCGCAAGAAGGCGGATGCCGAGCATCCGTTCGGCTACGGTCGCGAACGCTACGTGTATGCCTTCGTGGTGTCGATCATCCTGTTCAGCGTCGGTGGCGTGTTCTCGATCTACGAGGGCGTCGACAAGATCGAGCACCCGCACCCGCTCGAGGTGCCGTGGCTGCCGATCGCCGTGCTGCTGATCGCGATGGTGCTGGAGGGCTTCTCGCTGCGCACGGCGGTGAAGGAGTCGAACCATGTGCGCGGCAAGGACAACTGGCTGCAGTTCATCCGTCACGCCAAGGCGCCGGAACTCCCCGTCGTGCTGCTCGAGGATGTCGCCGCCCTCACCGGTCTCGTCTTCGCCTTCCTCGGCGTCGGCCTCACCATCATCACCGGCAACAGTGTCTTCGACGGCATCGGAACCTTGGCCATCGGTGTGCTGCTGGTGGTCGTCGCGATCGTGCTCGGCATCGAGACGAAGAGCCTCCTCGTGGGCGAGGGCGCATCGCCGGCCGACACCGTCCGCATTCGCGACGCCATCAACGCCGAGCCCGAGGTCGACGCGCTCATCCACATGAAGACGCTGTACCTCGGTCCGGAAGAGCTGCTCGTGGCGGCCAAGGTCGCCTTCGGCGCGTCGATGCGGTTGACGGATGTCGCGACCGCCATCAATTCGCTGGAGGCACGCGTCCGTGAGGTCGTGCCCATCGCCCGCGTGATCTACATCGAGCCGGACATCTACCTGCCGCCGAACGCCGAGAACCCCTCGACCGATGCGATCGTGATCAAGGCCGCCGACTAGCCGTACCCCCCTTCGA
>JBEVGK010000258.1:0-7029 GCA_040511795.1 Lacisediminihabitans sp.
TCGGTTCCCTGGGCCGCCTGGTTCATCGCGGTTCCGCTGCTGTTGGCCGAGACATACAGCTTCGGCGAATCGCTGCTCTACGCGCTCACGATGTGGAATGCCAAGCGTCGTCGCCCGGCCCCCGTCGCTCCCGTCGGGCGCACCGTCGACGTGTTCATCGCGACGTACAACGAGCCGCTCGACATGGTGCTGAACACCGCCATCGCCGCCCGCGACATGACCTACCCCCACGAGACCTTCATCCTCGACGACGGTGATCGGCCGGAGTTCCGCCGCGCGGCCGAGCTGGTCGGCGTGGGCTACATCACCCGCGGACCGGAATGGGAAGGCCGTCAGCGGTTCGCCAAGGCGGGCAACATCAACAACGCGCTCTTCGTCACCTCGGGTGAGTTCATCGCCATCCTCGACGCCGACCAGGTGCCGGAGGCGAGATTTCTCGACCGGGTGCTCGGCTACTTCGACGACGAGGAGATCGCCTTCGTCCAGACTCCGCAACAGTTCTGGAATGTCGACCCCCGCGACCCCCTCGGCAGCCACGCCGACCTGTTCTACGGTCCGATCCAGCAGGGGAAGGACGGCTGGGGTGCCGCATTCTTCTGCGGGTCGAACGCGGTGCTGCGGCGCGAAGCGCTGATGGCGCTCGGCCTCACTCGGTTCTCCCGCGCAGCACAGGGACGGATGCGATCGGCTCTCCGCGCGGGACGCTCCCGCCTCACCGACCTGCTGAGCGAAATGGCGCTGCGCGACCCCGCCGGGATGCCTGCCGTCGAAGACGCTCTCGCGGCCATGGGCCGGGCCGACGCGCAGTACCGCACCGGCGAGGTGCTGAGCGAGATCACCTGGCAGCTGCAGAAGTCATTCCACCAGGCGGTGCTCACCCACGACGACGTCTCCGCTGCCGTGGTCAGCGAACTGGATGCCGTGCTCGAGCTGGTCGAGGTGGCCCGCACCGATCAGGCGCTCGCCATCCAACCGCTCGACACCTCCACGATCACCGAAGACATGGCCACCGCGATGCACCTGCACGCGATGGGCTGGTCGAGCGCCTACCACCACGAGGTGCTCGTGCACGGGGTCGCCCCGGAGGATGCCGGCACGATGCTCACCCAGCGCAAGCGCTGGGCCGCCGGGTCGATGCAGGTCTTCTTCTCCGACAACCCGCTGTTCATGCGGGGACTCACCCTCGGTCAGCGGCTGATGTACCTCGGCACGATGACCAGCTACCTCAACGGATTCGCCGCGGTGGTCTACATCGCCGCGCCGATCGTCTTCCTCACGGTCGGCATCTTCCCGTTGAAGGCGAGTGCACTCACCTTCCTGCTCTACTTCGTGCCCTTCTTCGTCTGCTGCCAGATCTTCTTCCAGGTGGCGGGGCGACGATCGCGCGGACTCTGGCGGGGACAGCAGATGTCGTTCGCGCTGTTCCCCACGTGGATCGCCGCGACAGTCTCCGGTTTCGCCGCTACCTTCTTCGGCAAGCACCTCGCCTTCTCCGTCACCTCCAAGACGAAGACCCAGGTCGGCAACGACTATCGTGCCGTCGCCCCGCAGCTCATCGTCATGGGGCTCCTGCTCATCGCATCCGCGATCGGCATCTACCGCTGCATCGTCGGCGAGGCGCCTCTCGCCGCCACGGTGTTGACCCTGGTCTGGGTCATCATCGATTTCCTCCTGCTCGGCGTCGTGTTCGGCGCCGCACGCTACCGGGGTCCGGGTGCAGGCGTCACCGACCCGAACCCACCGACGGAAGAGGCGGCCGCGGCCCTCGCGATCGTCGAGCACGAATCATCCGCCCCCCGCACCACAGCTGCAGAACTGTAAGCACAGCACCGAATGGAGCCCCCGTCCATGTCTCTCCTGATCCCCGTCACCAGTCCCGCCTTCCCCCTTCCTCGCACCGCGCTGCACTACGACCTCACTGTCGCGGGTGACCTCGATGCGACGACCATGCTCGGACTCCGCCAGGAGGTCGCACACGCCGTGCAGGATCACCCCGCGATCGTGCTGCTCGACGTCTCCGCCGTCAGCCGCATCACGCCGTCGGGTGTCGCCGGCATGCTCGACCTGCTGCGGATCGCCCGCTCGGCCGGCGGCGATTTCCGTGTATACGGCGAGTCCCGTGTGCTTGCCGGCGCCCATAGCGCACTCCGCCTCACCACGGTCATCGCCGTGTACCCCCGTCGATCGGATGCCCTTGAGGCAGCGCGATAGCACCCCGTCCGCGACGCGGGCCGCTCGGTCAGGAGCCGAAGCGAGCCAGCGCGTGCTTCATCGCGGCCTGCGCCTGCGCGGTCGAGTTGAAGCGCCAGTCTCGCTCCTTGTCGGCCTGGAACCAGACGAAACCGTCGACCCGTTTCGCCCTGCTCACAAACCCCACCAGACCATTGATCCACTCGGCCTTCTCGGTTCCGAGCGGGGTGCCTTCGGAGCTGGCGGTCTCGGTGATGATGATCGGCCTGCCGCCCGGGAGTGCCCGCAACTCGTCCAGTCCCGGACCGAAGAGCTCATCGGCCGTCGTCCAACTGCGACCGTCGCCGTTCTGGTTGTAGCCGTCGAGCCCCAGCACGTCGACGGTATCCGCCCCGGGGTACAGGCTCTGGAACGCGGTGGTGTGCCCGGGATAGGACACGTTGGGTGCCCAGACGAACTTCACCTTGGAAGCGCCGGCGGCCTCGAAGACGTCGTGCACGTGATCCCAGGCCTCGACGAAGTCGGTCGCGGTGTTTCCGTTGACGCCGATCGCCCAGGGATACCAGTCGCCGTTCATCTCGTGGGCGAATCGCAGCAGCACCGGTCGGTCCCAGGTGGCCAGCGCCTGCGCCCAGCGCGTCAGATCGGTGTCGTGCTCGCCCGCGACGATGGTCGACAGCGCGTAGTCGGGCTGATCGACGCCGGCTCCCGGCAGCCACGGCTCGAGACTCAGGATCGGCGTCGCCCCGCTCGCGGCGATCGCCTCGAGACGCCCGATCGGAGCGTCCTCGGCGAGGGCGGCGAAGCGCAGCACGTAGTCGGGATCGCGTCCGGCCATCTGCGCGACGACGGCCAGGTCGCTCGACGGCTCGCTGTCATCCGGAACGAAAACGCCCCACTTCAGCGGGCTGTCCGCGGCGGCCGTGGCGGATGTCCCACCCGGCGCCGTACACGCGCTCAGCAGCAGAACGGCAGCCAGGCCGAGGGCCAGGGCTGCCGCCACCACGGGGCGCGAACGTCTCATGCGGCGCCATTCTATGCGCATGACTCGACCCCCCGATCGACGCACCGGTACGAACGGAGAGAACGATGACGACCAACGCCACCGAACCCGAGGATGCCTTCGTCGGTCACCCCGGCAAGAACCGTCGGCGCCGTCCGACCGTGATGGTGCCGCTGATCGTCATGCTGCTGGTCGGCGCGACGGTCGGCGTCGCGACCACTCAGGTGCAGAGCTCCGCCGCCGGAACCGCAACGCCGAGCCCGAGCTCCACCACACAGTGCCTGGTGGCGGAGCGCGCGGCGCTGGTGCCGAAGAAGGGTGTGCTGTTCGGGGTCAACCTCGACTGGAACACCGAGACACTGCCCGAGTACGCCAAGAGTCTCGGGCACGCACCGGCCGTGACCGTGCAGTTCTCGGACATCCCGTACAGCGCCGCCACCTGGCGGCACACCCTCGACGCGGTCACCCAGGTGAAGGCGAACGGCGGCACGCTGCTGCTCACCCTCGAACCGCACGGCGGGTTCGACACCATGAGCGACGTGGTCATCGCAAAGCTGGTGGCCGACCTCGCCGCGATCAACGACCAGGGCGTGCCGGTGGTCGTGCGCTTCGCCCACGAGATGAACGGATCGTGGTACGCCTGGGGCCAACAGCCCACCAAGTACGTGGAGACCTTCCGTCGCGTCGCCACCGCCGTGCACGCGGGTGCGCCCGGCACCTCGATGATGTGGGCACCGAACTACGGCGGCGGCTACCCGTTCAACGGCGGCCAGTTCGCCGTGCAGCCGGGCACCGCCGACTTCGCGCTCCTCGACACCAACCACGACGGCTCGCTCACCATGGCCGACGACACCTACGCCCCCTACTTCCCCGGCGACAGGTTCGTCGACTGGGTGGGGATCTCGCTCTACCACTGGGGCAACCAGCGTCCCTGGGGCGACAACGAGGTGCCCGAGCCGACCAAGTTCGCCGACATGCTGACCGGTACGTACAACGGAACGGCGGGTGACGACAGCGCCATCCCGGACTTCTACGAGGTGTACGGGGTCGACCACGGACATCCCGTCGCCATTCCCGAGACCTCCGCGATCTACACGCCCACGCGTGCCGGCGGCGCCACCGAGCTCGCCGTCAAGCAGGCCTGGTGGAGCCAGGCCTTCTCGGCCGCGACCCACGAGGAGTTTCCGCAACTGAAGATGATCAACTGGTTCGAGTGGAACAAGTTCGAGATCGAGATCGACGACAACGTCGACTGGCGTGCATCGGGCACGCCGCAGATCGCCAAAGCCTTCGCGAAGGATCTGCCGAGCTGGTTCAGGTACGGCGACGACGTGTCGGTCTGCCAGAAGGCGACTAACGACGACTGAGTGTGCGCACCGCCACGACGGCGGCCAGCGTTGCGACGGCACCACCGATCGCCGCGCCGAGGCGCCGATGGCCGATCAGCCAGACCTGCGGTGACGTCGTGCGTGCGCGGTCACTGAAGATCCCGCGGGCACCGTGGTCGCCCGGCACCGGTGCGTACACGTTGTCGGGCAGCATCGGATTGCTGGCGTCCTTGTCGGCGGCCTGCTGACCGCTGTACCCGGTGCGGGCGAGATACCAGTCGAGAAAACGAGAGGCGAAGCGCTGCCCGAGGATGGTGCCCACCGTGGGTTCGCCGACCCAGGTGCGGCGCCTCGGGCGGTCCGCGACATCCGCTATCGCCGTCGCTCCGACCTCCGGCTCGAAGATCGGCGGCACCGGCTGCGGGTGGTGCGGCAGCTGCGACTTCACCCACTCGAACTGGATGGTGTTGAGTGCGGGCATGTCGACGACCGAGAGCGCGACCGTGCTCTTCGCGTGGGTGAGCTCGGCGACCAGCGATTCGCTGAAGCCCTCGACGGCGTGCTTCGCGCCGCAGTATGCCGCCTGCAGCGGGATTCCGCGGTGCCCGAGGGCGGACCCGACCTGGATGACGTGGCCCCGATCGCGCGGGACCATCCGCGCCAGCGCGGCTCTGGTGCCGTTCACGAACCCGAGGTAATTGACGGCGGTGGCGCGCTCGAAGTCCGCCGCGCTGGTGTTCAGAAATTCGCCGAAGACGCCGACCATCGCGTCGTTAACCCAGAGTTCGATCGGCCCGAGCTCCGCCTCGATGCGGTCGGCGGCGTGCTCCACGGCATCCACATCCGACACGTCCGTGGGGATGCCGAGCGTGCGACGACCGGCGGCGGTCACCTCGGCGGTGGTGGCGGCAAGGCCGTCCTCCCCGCGGGCGAGCACGGCGACATCCCAGCCTCGGGCGGCGAGTTCGCGCACCGTCGCCCTGCCCAACCCCGCCGTGCCTCCGGTGACCACGGCGACGCCGCGTGATTCTGTGGACATGTGTGATTTCTCCCTCGGGTAGCCGACGGAGTGGAACGTACGCGCTCTGTCGGCGCCCGGGCGCGAGTCGGGCGCACTCTCAGGCATGCTCGATGAGCGATGTCGCTTTCGGGTCGCCGAGTACGGCCCGGAATGAGGACAGAGCGTGACCTAGCCCGCGACTGGGCTATCGTCGGCAGGTGACATTCCGGCCCTGGCGCATCATCACCTGGCAGTACAAGCTGCTCTACGTCGTCGTCGCGCTATTCGCAGCGGTCGGCGTGCTCTCGTCTGTGCTGCTGCTGAAGCCCGACCAGACCTTCCAGGACGTGCTCGCCCTGGTGCTGGGCGCGTTCATCTTCTTCTGGGGAGTGCGCACGTTCCGCGGGCCCACCGAGGATTATTTCGCGCCGCGGGCCTGGTGGCGCATGACCAGCAGGCCGACCCTGAGTCGGTGGCTGGGCATCCTGAGTGTCATCGTCGGAGTGCTGGCCGTTCTCGGACTCGTGGGCGGACTGCTCGGGCTGACGAAACTGACCGATCCGTTCGGCCAGGTTCTCACGGTGCTGGCCTGCGCCGTGCTGGCGTACCTCTACCTCACCTCTGCCCGACGGCAGCGCCGCGAAGCGGACTAATCGCGGTCGACAGCCGCGAGGATGGTGGCGCCCAACTCGGTCGGTCTGGTGAACTGCGGCCAGTGGCCGGTTGGCAGATCGACGTACTCGACGTCGTGCAGCCTGCCCAGTTCGGCCAGCATCGGCTCCCCGCCGGCGATCCACCGGCGCGCCTGGTCTGCCGTGAACTCGCAGGCGATCACGGTGGCCGGCACGTCGTAGCGGCGCTCGTCGGTGAGGTGCATCGCGTCGAACGCGACGCCCTTCGGCTCGGGAATCGCCCGCGCGATGAACTGCGCCCGCAGCGCGTCATCGAGGTCGACCAGATCGGGCTCCTCGAACACGTCCCACGCCGGCAGCGGGATCTCGTCGCCGACGACCGGCAGCTCATCGTTGATCACCGCACCCTCACCCGTCGGAAAGCTGTCGACGTAGATCGCGCGCCGCACCGCATCCGGCCGCGCGTCGAGCGCCCCATGGATGATCGCGCCGCCACCCGAGTGGCCGACGAGCACGACCGGGCCGCCGATGGCGTCGATCGTTCGCACCACCGCGTCGATGTGGTCCCGCAGTCCGATGCCCGCGCGTGGCGAATCGACCGACTCCAGGCCGGGGAGGGTGAGCGGATGAACGCGGTGCCCTGCCGCGACGAGCGGGGGTGTCACCCCATCCCACGACGACGCGTCCAACCAGAATCCGGGAACCAGGATGATGTCCATGGTCAGGAGGCTACCGACGGGCACCGACATGGCGCTCGCTGATGCACGGCACACTCGGCGGCGTCAGTGCCCCCACAGGGATTCGAACCCTGACTGGAACGATTTTAAGTCGCCTGCCTCTGCCGATTGGGCTATGGGGGCCCTCGTCAACACTACT